>CALGIL010000409.1 GCA_937914895.1 uncultured Angelakisella sp. | reverse complement strand
GGCCTTTCTCCAGGCCGTCACGGGGGACCGGTCCTACGGGGTGGGGTACCCCCTTGCCGCCTACCGCAAGGGAAGCATCCTGCGGCTGGGCGGCAGCCGCTTTGCCCGAAACGGCATCCGCCTTTCGGTCCACAGCCGGGATTTGGAGCTTGCCGGGCAGCTTCGCTATACGCAGCTTTCGCCCATCCGCGGCGACATCATGGGGCCTTTTCAGTTTTTGCCCATGGAGTGCCGGCATACGGTGGTCAGCATGAACCACCGCCTTGCCGGCAAAGTCGTCCTCAACGGCACCCCGCTGGATTTTACCGGGGGAAAGGGCTACATCGAGGGGGATTCCGGGCGTTCCTTTCCCAAAAGCTACACCTGGGTGCAGTGCAGCGCCTTTGAGAGGGACTGCTCCATTATGGCGTCGGCGGCCCACATCCCCTTTGGCTGGTCCTGGTTTTGGGGCTGCATCTGCGTGGTGCTGCTGGAGGGGGTGGAGTACCGGCTGGCCACCTACCGGGGGGCGGTCATCCGGCACAGGGATGAGGGGCGCCTGCTCATTGTGCAGGGGGACCTCTCCCTGGAGGTCCGGTTTGGGCGGCGCCGCCCGGGGTTTGCCCTGGACGCGCCGGACCGGGGGAGAATGAGCCGGAGTATCCGCGAGGTCCCCTGCGCCCCCGCCCTTTTTGAATTCCGCCAGGGGGGCCGGGTCCTGTTCCGGGAGGAAAGTCCCTTTGCCAGCTGCGAGTATGTTCCGTGAAAAGGACGGACGAAGCGCTGACGGGCGGGCCCGCCCCCTGCACTTCGGCGCGGCGCACGCTAGGCAGGGCGGGGCCTATGGCGCTATCTGCGCCCGCCGAAGTGCAGGGGGCCCGCCGGGGCCGCCCGCGCCCTGGGGGCCGTTCATCCCGCCGGGGCCGCCCGCCATGCCGCCCCCACCCCCGGGGGCGCCCATGCCCCCGGGATTTCCGCCCATCATGCCGCTGCCTCCGGTTCCCGCCGTGGCGGTGGCAATCAGGGTGTCTGCGCTGTATACCTCATAGCTTTCGCCGCTTTGGATGTCGGGGGAGGACAGGGCCAGGGATTGGAGAGCCGCTGCCGGGGTAAAGGCGATCAGTGTCTGGCCGTCCTTTTTCACCGTGATCTCCTTGCCCGCCGCAATGCCGGAATTTATAAATACATAGCTTTGGGTAGAGCTGCCGCCCGGCGCGGAGCCGGTGCCCGTGCCGCCATAGACAATGGTGCCGCCGGTAAAGGTGACGCCCCCGTCCGCGTCCAGGGCGCCGTTGTCCGCCGAGGACTGAATGATGGCCGTAATGGTGCCGCCGCTGATGGCGATGGTGCCGTTGGAATCGATGCCGTCGCCCCCCGCCAAAAAGGTGATGGTGCCGCCGCTGATGGCAATGCTGTGGGCGTCCCTTGCGGCAAAGCTGTCCTGCCCAAATTTTCCGCCGCTTCCGCTTTGGTCGGCGCCGCCCGCCGCGTTCAGGGCGTCGTCGGAGGTGACAAGGTCCATGGTGCCGCCGGTGATGATAAGGTTTGCGCCCTCCAGGCCCTCGTAGGCTTTCGTTACCGTAATGGTGCCCCCGTGGACGGTCAGGTCGCCGTCGGCGTGGACGCCGTCGTCCCCCGAGGAGAGGGTGAAGGCCCCGTCGTCAATGGTGATGTTTCCGTTGGAGTGGATGCTGTCGTCCTGGCTGTCAACGGTAAAGCTGCCGCCGGTGATGGCGATGTCGGCACCGGCCTTAATCCCCTTGTAGCTGTCCGATGTGGTGTCGGCGGAGGAGGCTCCTCCCGCCGCAATCTGGAAGGTCCCGCCCAAGATGCTCACCGACGTGTCGGCCTGAATGCCGTCATGCCCGGAGGTGATGACAAGGGTGCCGTTTTCAATAAGGACCCAGCCAAGGGAGACGTCCTTAGTGTTGTTGGTCTGGATGCCGTCGTTTCCCGCCGTGATGTCCAGATTGCCGCCCAGGATGGTCACCGAGTCGTTGCCCCGCAGGCCGTGGTTGGCGGCGTTTACCGTAATGCTGCCGCTGACAATGAGAAGGTCGTCCTTGCTGCCGATGCCGTTGTTGAAGCCGGCGTTTACGGTCAGCGCGCCGGTGCCGTTAATGGTCAGGTCGTCCTTGCAGAACAGGGCCGCGTTGGGCTCCTCCTCCTGGGCGTCGGCATACTGAAAGTCTTTGCCGCCGTCGGTCAGGGTATTCTGGGTGCCCTCCGCCAGGGTGACAATCAGCTTGTCGCACTGGGAGGCGTCAATGGGCGCCCCCGTCCGGTTGGTGATGTCCGCGCCGTCCAGCACCAAATGGACCTTGTCGGTGCTGGCGGCGGCAACGGCCACCTGCCCGTCCGACAGGGTGCCCGAAATGACGTAGGTGCCCGCCTTTGTAATGGTGACCACGCTGCCGCTGACGGTGGCCCCCGCGCCGGAAACCGAGATGGAGGAGCCGCTTAGGGTGATTTTGGTGTCGGAGTCGCTCCAGGTGGTGTCGGTGTCGCTGTCCGTGGGGCTGGCCGACAGGGTCGTGCCCGCCGCGGAGGGGGAGGAGGTCTGACCGCCCGCGCCGCCCGTTCCGGCGCAGCCTGCAAGGCCCAGGGCAAGAAGCAGGGTAAACAGCAGGGCCGCCAGGGTTTTTATGTTTCGTTTCATTAGTACTGTCTCCTTTCAGAACTCGCCCGCGGGCGCGTCCAGCACCAGCGAGATGGTCAGGTTGCCGTTGCGGCAGCGCAGCTCGTCGATCATATCCTTTTCGCGGATGCCGTCTTTGGTGGTGATGGCGTAAGTAAGCACGTACAGGCTGCCCAGGTCCGCCGTTTTCATTTTGCGCAGGGTGGCGGAAAGGGTGTACTTTTCCAGAATGGGCGCAAGGGCGTCCTGATAATCCAGGCTTTCGGGGATGGTGATCTTTAAAAGCTTTTCATTCCCCCTGGGCTGCCCGAATTTGACAGCCTCCAGCAGGACCATGACCAGGCAGAGGGTGACGGCCACAACGGCCGCGTAGGCAACAAACCCCATGCCGGTGGCCAGCCCCACCGCCATGCACAGCAGCACATAGGTAATGTCCTTGGGGTCCCCCGGCGCACTGCGAAAGCGGATGATGGAAAAAGCGCCGGCCAGGCTGAAGGCCCGGGCCACGTTGTTGCCCACCAGCAGGATGATCACCGTAATCACCATGGGCAGAATGACTAAGGTCAGGGCGAAGCTTTGGCTGGGGGTGCGGGCCCCGTGGGTCTTTCCATACACAAGGCTGATGGCAAGGCCCAGGGCCAGGGCCACCCCCAGCAGAATCAGCAGGCCGGGCAGGGTAAGGGCGGCGTCGGCGCTGAACATTGTAAGAACGGAATCAAACATAGCGGTCCTCCTGCTGCCGTCAGGCGTTGGCCGCGGCTGCCTTGCGGGGCCGCGCCGCCTTTTGCGGCTGAAAATGATAGACAAGCTGGGGGGCCTTTGCCGCCTCCAGGGTTTTTTGGTACTCGGTGCCGTACTTGGAAAAGCTGGTGGGGTAAATTTCATAATCCGAAAGCAGCCTGCAAAGCCAAAGGGGAATGCTCCTGGCCGCCTTAATCTCCATAAGCCAGCAGCCGTCGGGCAGAAGGGGGCTCCCATAGTCCCCGGCCTCCAGGGCCAGGTCATAGCGCCGGGTGCGGATGTTCCGGTCAAAGGACACCCGCAGGTCGGGCTCCGCGGTTCCAAACCAGGCCAGCCGGTCATAGGCCAGGTACACCGCCGGGTAAAGGTCGTAGGTCTGCAAAAGATAGGCGATTTCCCCCAGCACCTGCCGGTTTTGATAGGGCCGCGGCCGGGGCGGCTCTCCGGAGGCGAGAAAGTCGTAGGCGTCCTCCAGCCTAAGCGCGCTGCGCCGCTTGTTGACAAGGCCCGCCACCTTCTTTTTAATTTCCACATAGACCTTTTCGTCCGGGCCGGGCACGCCGTAGGCCCGCAGCCGCAGCTTTTCCTTGTACCGGGGTTTTTCCAGGGAGGTGCGGATGAGGGTGTTGTCCGGGGTGTCGTAATATAGGCTTGCGACGGGGTAGGTCTCCTGCCCCTGGTTGTGGGTGTCCAGCCCCATGGACTGGCAAAGGCCGCCTTGCAGCTTTTCAAAGGTATCCCCGTCCAGCAGATATTTGTTTTCGTAGCGGTTGAATACCTCGATGGCCATAAAATCATCTCCTTTGCCGCTTTTGGGGTGTTTTGGATGCTGGATACAGCTTACCACGGCTTTCCCCCGGGCGTCCCCGAAAAACAAAAGCGGTTTATACGCAAAACATACGAAGCCGCAAAGAGGGAAGGAACACAAGAAAAAGCCCGCGCGTTTGGCGCGGGCCCGGGCTGTCCTAAAAAGCGACCGTGTGCGGGAAGGTACCGGGGGAATCGTATGAAAGGGGGGAGCCCCCTGTGCACAGAAGCTTTGTATTTTAGTGCTTTGGAAATAGGATGGTAAAGCGGGTCCCCTCGCTGCAGTCCACCGCAATCTCGCCGCCGTGGAGCTCCACGACGGACTTTACAATGGAAAGGCCGATGCCGTGCTTGCCGTCCCGGCCCTTGTAAAAGCGCTCGAAGATATGGGGCAGGTCCTGGGGGGCAATGCCGGGGCCGTCGTCCGTGACCGACACCTCCACCTGCCGCCCCCTGCTGTGGCAGCCCAGGGTGATGGTCCTCCCGGCGTAGCGCAGGGCGTTGGAGAGGAGGTTGGAAAAGGCGCGGTACAGGTGCTTTTCGTTGTAGGAGAGAAGGACGGGCTCCTCCGCAAAGTCATAGACAAACCGCAGCCCCCTTTTGTCGGCCATGGGCCGCAGGTGCTCCGCGCACAGGGACAGGGTATCCCGCAGGTCCCCCTCCTGCATCTCCACGTGGGAGGTAATGCTGTCCACCCGGGAGATATACAAAAGATCCTCCACCAGCTCGCTTAAGCGGTCGGTTTCGGCAATGATGGTGGCCCCCGCCTGCCCCGGGTCCATCAGCCCCACCTCCACCCCCTCGGCATAGCACCGGATGGACTGAAGGGGGGTTCGCAGCTCGTGGGACACGTTTTGGAAAAAGGCGTGCTGGTCCTTGTCGTAGGCGTCCAGCTTTTCCGCCGACCGGTTCATGGCCTCGCCCAACTCGTCAAACTCCAGGTCCTGAAAAGCAAAGGGCTTTCGCTCAAAGCCGCCCCGGCCCATTTCCTCCGCAAAGGCCGCCAGGGCCCCCACCGGTCTTGTGATGGACCCGGCAATGACATTGGCCATAAAAAAGCAGATGACCATGGCCGCCGCCACAATGACCGCCATGGCAAGGTTGACGGTATCCACCAGATGGTAGATGCCCGCCACGCTGACATAAAACACAAAAAAGCTGCCCGGGCGCCTTGCGTCCTCCACGGAGGAGACATAATAGGCGTCGTCGTCCGTGGCGGCAAACACATACCGCGCGCTGGCAAGGGGGGCCGCCTGCTCCTTCAGGGACGCCGCCATCTGCCGAAGCTCCTCCAGCTCCCCGCTGCCGCCGTGCTGCTCATAATTTTTGATTTCATAGTCGGCGTCCAGGATAATGACCTCGCCCCGGGGCCCCAGGGGATTTTTTTGCTGCCCCGAAAGGTCGGGCATATAGGGGTCGTCCGGGGGCTTGTCCGGGGGCCTTTGGTCGCGCACGCCAAAATTTTGCACCAGCCCGTCCAGCTGCGCCTGCACATTGGTGCGGATGTAGCTGCGGATGAACAGGTTAAAGGCCACAAAAACGCTGATAAAAACAATGGCCAGCAGCAAAAGGAGCATCATAAAAATCCGGGGCCTTATGTGCCACTTGCGGCCCAAAAAGCGGTCAGCCATGTTCATCACGCACCTTCAGCCGAAATCCGAACCCCCAGACCGCCTCGATGGCGACGCTGCTGTGCTCCAGCTTCTTCCGAAGCCGCCGCACGGTGTCGTCGGTGGCCCGGGTCTCAATTTCGGTGTTGTAGCCCCAGACGTTTTCCAGCAGCTCGTCCCGGGAGACCGCCTGGTCGTTCTTCTCCATCAGGTACCGCAGCAGGTCGTACTCGTTGGGGGTCAGGGATACCTCCCGCCCGCCGGCTTTTACCCGCTTGCCCCGCAGGTCCATGACAATATCCCCAAAGGAAAGGGCGCCCTCGCCCTGGGCCTGTCCGGCGTTTTGCTTCTCAAACTCGATGCGGCGGAAAATGGCCTTCACCCGCATCACCAGGGACATGGCCGAAAAGGGCTTTGTAAAGTAATCGTCGCTGCCAAGGCTCAGGCCCGTGGCATAATCCAGGTCGGAATCCCGGGCGGTAAGCATGATGATGGGCACGGTGGACCGCTTTCGGATTTCGGTGCAGATGGTAAAGCCGCTGGAGCCGGGCATCATTACATCCAGAATGACCAAATCGCAGGGCGCTTTTTGAAAGGCGGCCAGCAGCAGGTCGCCGTTTTCAAAGGCGGTGACGGCATAGCCCTCGCTTTCCAGAAAGGTCTTGATGGCCTCCCGGATGTTCCGCTCGTCGTCGGCAATATAGATCGCCTTTTTCGTTTCCACAGCATCGCCCCCCAAATCGACAGTCTTCTAAAATTTATTATACCATAAAAACTGCGGCAAGGCCGCAGAGGCGCGAAGCGCGGGTGCGT
>CALGIL010000408.1 GCA_937914895.1 uncultured Angelakisella sp. | reverse complement strand
ATCATCCGGGACCTGAACCTGCGCCGGCCCATTTACCGCCAGGTTGCCGCCTACGGCCATATGGGCCGCACCGACCTGGGCCTTCCCTGGGAGGAGCTGAACCGCGCCGGGCAGCTGCGGGAGGCCCTGCACCTCTGAGAAGGGGCCCCGGCATGGCCCGCACCCCGCCCATTTGGGCCGCATAGAATGGGCAGAGGTGATGGACCATGATGGGTTGGATACTGTACTTAGCGGTGGGAAGTCTTGCCGTGGCGGGGCTTGCGCAGATCTGCCTTGCCCTGGGCCGCTGGCTGGGGGGAGGCACCGCGGAAGAAAAGGGGCGGTTTTTGGTGCTGGCTGCCCGGGGGGACGACCCCGCCATGGAGATGAAGATCCGGGGGGCCTGCGCCGAGGTGCAAAGCAACCGCCGGATGCGGGGCGCCGGGGTGGTGGTGGTCAACTGCGGCGCGGGGGCCGAGACCATGGAGGTCTGCCACCGGCTGTGCGCCGACCTGAGCCTGCCCCTGCTGGAGCCGGAGGAGCTTTTGGTGCTGCTGGCCGGAGAATGAAAACGAACCCAGATGCGTATATGAAAGCTCTGCCGTGATACCATGCAATGGCTTGGCGGCAAAATTCGAGGGAAATCTGTATATCTATGCCGATATTATACCATTTGTAAAATAATCGGATAAATATGGCATCACGGTCCACGACGGGGGCAGGCCGCGTATCGGTATTTGCGGCTGCCCGTGGTGCGGAAAAAAAGCTTCCGGATTCCATATGCGGCACATACAATAAGCCCACCCGCAAGGGTGGGCTTTAGGCTGCCCCAAAAGCGGTTGCGTGAGATAAAGCACCGGGGAAAAGTGTGAAAGGGGGGCGGCGAACCCCCACTTCCGCGTCGAGGCGCCCGCAGTGCGCCGGACAGGTTCGCCCCCAGGCGGCTTTTTTGCGGTCCCTAAAAATTACTTGACCTGTCGTAGTAATCGTGGTATACTGGCACTACTGCGACAGGCGCAGTAGTTGGGAGGTGGGCCGGCGTGATCGGCAGCGACATCATCCGGGGGTATAACGACACCATCATCCTCCACCTGCTGACAGAGGGGGACTCCTACGGCTACGAAATATCAAGGGAGATACAAAGCCGCTCCGGCGGGCTTTATATCATCAAGGAGACCACCCTGTACTCGGCCTTCAGCCGGCTGGAAAAGCAGGGGTACATCTCCTCCTATTACGGCGAGGAGACCTTTGGCCGGCGCAGGACCTATTACAAAATTACGCCGGCGGGCCGGCGTTATTACCGGGAAAAGTGCCGGGAGTGGCAGGATACCAAGCAGCTGATTGACACCTTTACAAAAGGGGAGGAACCGTCATGAATCCAATTGAGACCTATTTGGACAATATTTTTTGGGGCCTGCCCCGGACCGACGAGATGGCCCGCGCCCGCCGCCGGATGCAGGAGACCATGGAGGAAAAATACGACGCCCTGCGGGGCCGGGGCAAAAGCGAAGCCGAGGCCCTGGGCACCGTGGTGGCCGAGTTTGGCAGCGTCGGCGAGCTGCTGCGGGAGCTGGGCCAGACGGTGGATGAAGGCCCCGCCCCCCAGCCGGTGTTTCCAGAGGAGGAGTACCGGCGGTTTCAGCGCCGGTTTGCCATCGGCATCGGCGTGGGGGTGTGCCTGTGCATCCTGGGCATTATTTTGGGCGGCACCGCCGACTCCATAGGTCTTGCGGGCATGGTCCCCGTCCTGTTTTTTGCCCCCATTGCCGTCGGGGTGTTTCTGTTTATCTACTTTGGCATCCAAAGCGAGCGGTATGACGAGCTGAAAAAGATGTACGGCTGGGGCGGATACCCAAGACAGATGCCGGAGGACGGCGCCGGCAGGTCCCCGGGCGCCGGGCGCAAAAACCGGGTGGTAGAGGCGGTAAACGGCGTCATCATGATGCTGGCCACCGTGGTGTTTTTAGTGGCGGGCTTTGTCTGGGGCCTTTGGCACCCGGGCTGGGTGGTGTTCCCCGTGGGGGGCATCCTCTGCGGCATGGTCAGCGTCATCGGCGACATTTGGCGGTAGGGACGGACAAAACAAAAAGGCTGGGCAAACCCGACGGTTTGCTCAGCCTTTTCTTCCTATACGGGCTTATTCGCTTTCGAAGTCGCAGGCGGCGCGGTCGCTGATGACCTCGTGGACAAACTTCTGCACCTCCAGGTGCAGGGGGTGGTTCCGGTAGAAGTTCAGGGCATCCAGGTCGTCAAACTCGCTGTACAGGCAAAGGTCCCAGTTGCCCTCCGCCACGCCGGGGCCCACCTGCAAAAACCGCAGCCCCTCAATCTTGCCCACAAGGCCCTCCAGCCGGGCCTTGATGACGGCGCCGTTGGCCGCCTTGCCGCCCCCGGCGGCCTGCTCCTTCAGGTTCCAAAGCACCAGATGCTTAATCATACCGTTGTTCCTCCCGCCGCTGACCTTATTTATTGGAGTAATTGGTGTAGGTGACAAAGCCGTCGTACAGCTTGCCCAGATAGTTAAAGGACATCCCGGTGCCGATGGCCACGGCGTCCACGGGGTTTTCGGCCAGGCGCGCCTGAATCCGGATGCGGCTGGTAATCAGCTTGTCCAGGCCGCCCAGCATGGCGCCGCCGCCGGTCATAATCAGGCCGTTCTGCTCGATGTCGGCCACCAGCTCCGGGGGGGTGCGCTCCATTACCGACTGCAGGGCCACAATCAGGTGCTCCGCCTCGGAGGCCAGGGTCTCCACCAGCTCCTGGTTGGTAATGGTGATGCGCTGGGGCAGCCCGGTGACCAGGTTGCGGCCCTTGACCTCGTACTCCTTCAGCTCCAGCCCCTCGGGCCAGACGGTGCCAATCTCCCGCTTGATGCGGTCGGCGGTGTTGTCGCCGATAAGGATGTTGTAGGCGCCCCGGATGTACCGGACAATGGAGGAATTGAATTTGTTGCCCGCCAGCTTCAGGGAGGTCTTGCAGACGATGCCGTTCAGGGACAGCACCGCAATGTCGCTGGTGCCGCCGCCCACGTCCAGGACGGCCACGCCGCCGGGGACCGAAATATCAATGCCCACCCCAATGGCGGCGGCCACCGGCTCCTCGATGAGGAAGACGTTGCGGGCGCCGGAGGACATCACCGTGTCGATGACGGCGCGGGATTCCACCTCGGTGATGGCGGAGGGGACGCAGACACAGACCCGGGGCTTAAAAAACTTGCTGGGGTTGATTTTTTTAAAGAAGTGCTTAAGCATCTCCTCGGTGACCTCGTAGTCCGAGATGACCCCCTCCTCCAGGGGGCGGACCACCCGGATGAGGTCGGAGGTCTTGCCGAGCATATAGTAGGCGTCGCTGCCCACGGCCAGCACCTTGTTGGTCCTGACATCCAGGGCGACGATGGAAGGTTCGCGCAAAACGATGCCCTTGCCACTGACATAAATGATGGTTGTGGCGGTACCTAAATCGATGCCAATATCATTACTAAACACGCCGCAGTCCCCTTTTTGTCGAAGTACGGACGAAGCACAACATTCTCTCCGGAAATTGTATCATGACTGTATGTCCTTTGTCAAAATAAAATGCATCCAAACTATGTATTTTCGCCGACTTGGGGCCGCTGCCGCCCGGCTACCGCGCCGCGGACAGGACCACCACCGGGGCGGCGCCCAAATCCCGCAGAATCCGGACGCAGGCGATGACGGTGCTGCCGGTGGAAACCACGTCGTCCACCAGCAGTACCCGCGCCCCCGCCGGCAGGGACGCCCCCTCCCCGGGCAGAAAGGCCGCCTGGGCGCTTTTTTGGCGGAAGGCCGCCGACAGCTGGTGCTGGACAAAGACCCCCTCCCGCCGCAGAAGGCCGTCGGCTACCGGCAGGTCCAGGGACTGGGCCACCAGGTCCGCCAGCACCCGGGCCTGGTTGTAGCCCCGGCGCTCCTCCCGCTGGGGCTGCATGGGCACATAGGCGACACAGTCAAAGGGCAGCCCGGGGCAGGCATCCCTGACCAGTGTTGCCATCTTGCCCGCCAGGTATGCGGCGGCCCGCAGGTCGCCTTCGTTTTTCAGGCGCAACACGGCGCGGCGCACCTGGTCCCGGTACCCAAGGGGCGCAAGGCTTTGGCAGCAGGCCGTAAGCTCCGCCGTGGGCGGGCCGGGGGGCGGCAGCGCCTCCTCGCACCGGCGGCAGCTGAGGTCGCCGGTGGGCACCGGCTGGCCGCACAGGACACACCGGTCGGGAAAAAGCAGGGAAGCGGCACCGCTGAAAAGACCCGCCATGGCTCTGCTCCTTTCGGCTTGCCCCGCGGGAAAAGGCCCCCGGGGTGCTCTTGTTTGTCACAGGGGCTGTGCGCACTGCTCCTCCAGCATGGCCCGGAGGTTGGTATACCGCAGGGTGCGGCGGTTGTTGCGCACCATGGCCGCCACCTCCGTCCGGCTGCCCGCCACAATCAGTAGGCTTTTGGCCCGGGTAAAGCCGGTGTACAGCAGGTTGCGGTACAAAAGGTTGGGGTGGCAGCCCATCAGGGGCAGCACCACCGCCTCAAACTCGCTGCCCTGGCTTTTGTGGATGGTAATGGCGTAGGCGTGCTCCAGCTGGTCGGCGGCGTCGAAGGGGTAGGGCACTAAAAGGTCGTCGTACCGCACCAGGATGGTCTTGCTGGGCGGGTCGATCATCTCGATGACCCCGATGTCTCCGTTAAAGACGCCCTGGCCCTGCTCCCCCTGGTCGTTGGTCCACACCACGTCGTAGTTGTTGCGGATCTGCATCACCTTGTCCCCCTCCCGCAGGGTGCGGCCAAAGGATTCGGCCTGGCTTTTGCTCCGGTCCGGGGGGTTCAGGCGCTGCTGCAAAAGACGGTTCAGCTCCCGGGTGCCCGCCGCCCCCTGCTTGCCCGGGGCAATCACCTGGATGTCCCGCAGGGGGGAATAGCCGTAGCTCCCCGGCAGCCGCCGGGCGCAAAGGTCCGCCACCAGCTCCCCCGTCTCCCGGGGGGTGCGGGTCTCCAGAAAAAAGAAGTCCCGGTCCCGGGCGTCCAGGTTGGGCACCTCCCCCCGGACGATGTCGTGGGCCCCGGTGACGATGAGGCTCTCCTGTGCCTGGCGGAAGATGCGGTCCAGGTGGACGGTGGGGAGCTGCCCCCCGGCGATAAGATCCCCCAGGACGTTGCCCGCCGCCACCGAGGGCAGCTGGTCGCTGTCCCCCACCAAAATCAGCCGCGCCCCCAGCCGCAGCCCCCGGAACAGGGATTCCAGAATGAGGATGTCCACCATGGACATCTCGTCCACAATGATGACGTCGGCGGGCAGGGGGTTCTTTTCCCCCCGCTTAAAGGTCAAACTGGGCTGAAAGGGCTCCACCTCCAGCAGGCGGTGGATGGTTTTGGCCTCATACCCGGTCACCTCGGTCATCCGTTTGGCGGCCCGCCCGGTGGGAGCGGCCAGGGCAAAGGTTTCGCCCCGGGCTTCCAGCAGGGCCAGCATCCCCCGCAGGGTGGTGGTTTTGCCGGTGCCCGGCCCGCCGGTGAGGATGAACACGGGGCTTTCCATAGCCCCCAAAATGGCCCGGCGCTGCAGGTCGTCGTAGGTCAGGCCCATGGCCTCCTCCACCGCCGCCAGCTCCTTTGCATCCCGGGCCTCGCTGAGCCCCGGCGGGGGCGCCATGCGCAGCATGAGGCCGATGCGCCCCGCCACGTAGCTTTCCGCCCGAAAGAGGTTATCCAGGTACAGATACACCCGGCCCCCAGCCTCGTAGGCTTCCAGGGTGCCGTCCCCCAGCATCTCCGCCACGCTGTCCTCAATCAGCGTCCCGGGCAGCTCCAAAAAGCTTGCCGCCATGGGCAGCAGCTTGTCCCGGGGCAGGCAGACATGGCCCTGGCGGGCGTTGTGCCGCAGGATGTACGCCACCCCCGCCGCCACCCGGCGGCAGCTGTCGGGGTCCAAGCCAAAGTCCCCGGCCATGCGGTCGGCCTCCTCAAAGGCCAGGCCGATTTCGTCCTGGCACAGGACGTAGGGGTTTTGACGGATGAGGTCCACGGCGGGGGCGCCCCAGCGCTTCCAGATTTTAATGGCAAGGGCGGGCTGGATGCCCTGGGCGGTCAAAAAGAGCATGACGGTGCGGATGCCGAAGAGGCGGGTGTACTCCTGGCCGATGGCCTCGGCCTTTTGGGGGGAGATGCCCCGCACCTGGGTCAGGGCCTGGGGGTCCTTTTCCATGACCTCCAGGGTCTTATCCCCAAACACCGAGACGATGCGCCGGGCAAAGGCGGGGCCGATGCCCTTGATGGCCCCCGAGGCCAGATACCGGACGATGGCGTTGGCGGTGGAGGGCAGGGTGCGCTGGATGAGCTGGGCCTTAAACTGCACCCCGTAGGAGGGATGCTGGCCGTAGCTGCCCGAGACGGTGACCTCCTCCCCCTCGGCGATGTCGGGGGTCTCGCCCACCACGGTGACCAGCTCGTCCCCCACCGACACCGCAAGGACGGTAAAACCGGTGTCGCCATTGTGGTACACCACGTCCTCCACCGTCCCCTGCAGCTGCTCCAGCGGCCGCTGGTCCACAGGCCCCGCCCCCCTTCGTTTCTACCCTTTACTTTATCACAATCCCTCCCCGCGGGCAA
>CALGIL010000407.1 GCA_937914895.1 uncultured Angelakisella sp. | reverse complement strand
GGGCTTGTCACACTTGGGGCAGACGGCCATCACCTTGCTGGCGTACATGGCGCCCTCGGCCTTAATCAGGCCGCCGGGGTCGCCCTGCCGGCGGGGCTTAACATGCTTTGTGACAATGTTGCGCCCTTCGACAATGACCTTTCCCTCCTTGGGGGAGGCCTCCAGAATCTTGCCCTTTTTGCCCCTGTCTTTGCCGGACAGGATGACGACTGTGTCGCCACTTTTGACATGAAGTTTGTTCATTTTCTGCGACACCTCCATTAAAGAACCTCAGGGGCCAGCGAGAGGATCTTCATGTATTCCTTCTCACGAAGCTCCCGGGCCACGGGTCCAAAGATACGGGTCCCCCTGGGGTTCTTATCCTCCTTGATAATGACAGCGGCGTTTTCATCGAAGCGGATATAGGTCCCGTCCTCGCGGCGCAGGCCCTTTGCGGAACGTACGATTACCGCTTTTACCACTTCACCTTTTTTAATGGCACCGCCTGGCGCGACTTTTTTGACCGAAGCCACCACGACGTCGCCGATATTGGCATATCTCTTGCGCGAGCCACCCAGCACACGGATGCACATAAGCTCCTTTGCGCCGGAATTGTCCGCAACCTTGAGATAGGTCTGCATCTGAATCACAGAGCGTTCCTCCTTTCGAATATGCTGCGGAAAGACAGGTTATTTTGCCTTCTCGATGATCTCGCAGACACGCCATCTCTTGTCCTTGGACAGAGGACGGGTCTCCATAATCATCACCTTGTCCCCGACGGCGCAGGCATTGGCTTCATCGTGGGCTTTCAGCTTGACGGTGCGCTTGATAATCTTTTTATAAAGGGGGTGCTTCACGTTATCCTTGATGGCCACAACCACGGTCTTGTCCATCTTGTCGCTGACAACGGTGCCCACCCGGGTCTTCCTTAGGTTCCTTTCGCTCACAGCCTGGTCCTCCCTTCCTTACTGAGCCTTCTTCAGCTCTTTTTCCCTGATGACGGTTTTGACCCGGGCAATGTCCTTGCGGACCACCTTTAGTCTCAGGGGGTTATCCAGCTGGTTGATGGCATGCTGGAAGCGGAGGTTAAAGAGCTCCTGCTTGAGGTCGGTCAGCTTGGCGTCCAGCTCTTTTTCAGACAGGTCCCTCAGTTCGGCCGACTTCATACCGCTTCACTCCCCTTCTCTTCTTTTCTGATAAATTTGCATTTAATGGGCAGCTTGTGGGCGGCCAGACGCATGGCCTCCTTGGCCTGTTCTTCATCCACGCCGCCGATTTCAAACAGCACCCGGCCGGGCTTGACCACCGCCACCCAGTACTCCGGGCTGCCTTTACCGGAGCCCATGCGGGTCTCGGCGGGCTTTTCGGTAATGGGCTTGTCGGGGAAGATCTTAATCCAGACCTGCCCGCCGCGCTTGATATAGCGGGTCATGGCAATACGGGCGGCCTCGATTTGGTTGGAGCTGATCC
Organism: uncultured Angelakisella sp.; assembly: GCA_937914895.1. Classification (GTDB taxonomy): domain Bacteria; phylum Bacillota; class Clostridia; order Oscillospirales; family Ruminococcaceae; genus Angelakisella. The sequence continues at coordinate 5,138 of CALGIL010000407.1, read as the reverse complement.
AGGCCGGCTCCAGGGCCTGCAGGCCGTACTCGCCGTAGGTGACGGTATTGCCGCGGGTGGCCTTGCCTTTCATGCGGCCGCGATGCACGCGGCGGTATTTTACTCTCTTGGGCAGAAGCATTACCTGCCGCCTCCTTCCCTTTTGGCGGGTTTTCTCTCCTGCAGCACCTCGCCGGCATAAATCCATACCTTGACGCCGATACGGCCATACTGGGTGGCGGCCTCGGCAAAGCCATAGTCGATGTCGGCGCGCAGGGTCTGCAGGGGGATGGTCCCCTCGTGATAATGTTCGGTCCGGGCAATCTCGGCGCCGCCAAGGCGTCCGGAAACCTGGGTCTTGATGCCCTTGGCACCCACCTCGCGGCCCATGGGCTTCATGGCGCGGCCGATGGCCTGCTTCATGGCCCGGCGGAAGGAGACGCGGTTTTCCAGCTGGGCGGCAATGTTTTCGGCCACCAGCTGGGCGTTTTTGTCGGGGGAACGCACCTCTACCACGTTGACATGGACGGGGACGCGGGTCTCCTTGCCCTCGTTGATCATATCCTCGCAGGTCTTGCGCAGCTTCTCAATCTCGGTGCCGCCCTTGCCGATAATGATGCCGGGGCGGGCGCAGTGGATATGAATCCGCACGGCCTGGGGAGTGCGCTCGATTTCGATTTTGGGCACGCCGGCGTCGTACAGCTTTTTCTTCAGGAACTTCCGCAGATTGTAGTCTTCGACCAAAATGTCGCCGAAGGCATCATCGCGAGCAAACCAGCGGGAATCCCAGTCCTTGATGACCCCCACACGCAGTCCGTGGGGATTTACTTTTTGTCCCATCGTTTACCTCCTCCTTCGGCTTATTCCTTTTCCTTCAGTACCAGGGTCACGTGCGAGGTCCGCTTAAGAATGCGGTTGGCCGAACCTCTGGCCCGGGGCATGATGCGCTTGAGCGTCGGACCGGGGCTGACAAAACACTCCGCGACGTACATATTGTTTTTGTCCATCATCTTTGCGGGATCGTTGACGCCGTTGGCCACGGCGGAGGCCAGCAGCTTGCCCACAGGCTCGCAGGCGGCCTTGGGGGTGTATTTAAGAATCGCCGCCGCTTCGTCCACCGGCTTATTGCGGATGAGGTCAAGCACGATCTGGACCTTGCGGGGAGCGATGCGGGCATGTCTGAGGATAGCCCTTGATTCCATGAATGTTTCCTCCTTTCGGTCCAGTTATCTTGCGCCGGACTTTTTGTTCCCGGCGTGACCCCTAAAGGTGCGGGTGGGAGCAAACTCGCCCAGTTTATGGCCGACCATGTCCTCGGTGATGTACACCGGCACGTGCTTGCGCCCGTCGTGCACCGCAAAGGTGTGGCCCACGAAGTCGGGATAAATCGTAGAGGCCCGGCTCCAGGTGCGCAGCACGGTCTTCTTGCCGCTCTCGTTCATCTCCTGGACTCTTTCCAGCAGCTTCGGTTGAATATAGGGTCCCTTTTTGACACTTCTGCCCATTTGAAAGCCTCCTTTCCCTTACTTCTCACCACGGCGCCGGACAATAAACTTGTTGGACGCCTTGTGCTTTTTGCGGGTCTTGTACCCCAGTGCGGGCTTGCCCCAGGGGGTCATGGGCCCGGGGTGGCCGATGGGGCTCTTGCCCTCGCCGCCGCCGTGGGGGTGGTCCACAGGGTTCATCACCGAGCCGCGGACCGTGGGGCGGATGCCCAGATGGCGGGTGCGCCCGGCCTTGCCCAGGTTGACGTTTTCGTGGTCCACGTTGCCCACCTGGCCAATGGTGGCCATGCAGTTCTGGGGGACGTTGCGCAGCTCGCCCGAAGGCAGGCGGATAAGGGCGTAGCCGCCCTCCTTTGCCATCAGCTGCGCCTGGACGCCGCCGGCCCTGGCCAGCTGGGCGCCCTTGCCGGGGTACATCTCCACGTTGTGGATAAAGGTGCCGGTGGGGATGGCGCTCAGGGGCAGGGCGTTGCCGGTCTTGATGTCGGCCTCGGCGCCGGAGACGATGGTGTCGCCCACCTTCAGGCCCGCGGGGGCAATGATATACCGTTTTTCGCCGTCCTCGTACTGGACCAGGGCGATGTGGGCGGTGCGGTTGGGGTCATACTCCAGGGTAAGCACCTGTGCGGGCATGTCCGGCTTGTTGCGCTTAAAGTCGATGACGCGGTACTTCTGCCGGTTGCCGCCGCCGTGGTGCCGGACGGTGATGCGCCCGGTATTGTTGCGGCCGGCGTGCTTCTTCAGGGGCTCAAGAAGGCTTTTTTCGGGGGCAACTTTGGACAGCTGGGAATAATCCGTTACCGTCATGCCCCGCCGGCCGGGTGTGGTCGGCTTGTATTTCTTGATGGCCATTGCGGTTTCACTCTCCTTGTTGGAATTAGCGGAGATGGGAGGTCTCCATACCTGCGGGCCCGTTTTGTCCCGCGCGTCTTATCGCAAACAGGGCGTCACATCATGCTCTCGAAGAACTCGATGCCCTTGGAATCGGCGGTCAGGGTGACAATGGCCTTTTTAAAGGCGGGGGTGTAGCCCTGGTATTTGCCCATCCTTTTCAGGGTGCCCTTGCAGTTCATGGTGTTGACCGCTTTGACCTTGACGCCAAAAAGGGACTCCACCGCTTTGCCAATCTCAATTTTGTTTGCGTCCCGGGCCACCTTGAAGGTGTACTTCTTTATGGCCAGACCCTCCATGGAATTTTCGGTGATGACGGGGGCCAGAATAATGTCCTGCGGAGTTTTCATTTTGCATACACCTCCTCCAGCTTATCCACCGCCGCGGCGGAAATCACCAGCTTGCCGGCGTTCAGAATATCATAGGTGTTCAGGGAGCCCACCACCGCGGTGGTCACCCCGGGGATGTTGCCGGCGGACCGGACCAGCATCCGGTCGGCGTCGGCGGTGAGGATCATGGGCTTTTTGCCCGCGTCCACCGCGCCCAAAAACCGCACCATGGTTTTGGTCCTGTACTCCTCCACCTTGATGTCGTCAATGACGATGAGGTCGCCGCTTTGGACCTTGGCGGACAGGGCGGACCGCAGGGCCAGCATGCGGGTCTTTTTATTCAGGGCGTAGCGGTAGCTTCTGGGCTTGGGGCCCAGGGCCACGCCGCCGTGGGTCCACTGGGGGCTGCGGGTGCTGCCCTGGCGGGCACGGCCGGTGCCCTTCTGCCTCCAGGGCTTGCGGCCGCCGCCCCGGACCTCGGTGCGGGTCAGGGTGGACTGGGTGCCCTGGCGCTGGTTGGCCAGGTAGTTTTTGACCACCGCGTGCAGCACATCCCCGTTGGGGGTGACGCCAAAGACGGATTCGGAAAGAGTCCGTTCCCCTACGTTTTTACCGGTCATATCAAACACAGTTACTTTAGGCATTGTCTCGTTCCTCCTTCCTTACGCCTTTTTCACGCTGTCGGTGATGTAGACGATTCCGCCCTTGGGGCCGGGAATCGCACCCCTCAGCGCGATGAGGTTGTTTTCGGCGTCCACCTTGACCACGTCAAGGTTTTGTACGGTCACTCGCTCGACGCCCATGTGGCCGGGGAGCTTTTTGCCCTTCATCACCCGGGAGGGGGTGGAGCAGGCGCCCAGGGAGCCCACGTGACGGTGGACAGGCCCGGTGCCGTGGGTGTCTTTGAGGGAGTGGAAGTTATAGCGCTTGATGGTGCCCGCGTAGCCCTTGCCCTTGGAGGTGCCGCAGACGTCTACCCGGTCGCCCGAGGCAAAGGTGTCGGCCTTGATGATGTCGCCGACGCTAAGGGGGGCGATGTCACCCAGGCGGAATTCCCGCAGGTTCTTTTTGGGGGCGACGTCGGCCTTGGCAAAGTGGCCCTTCTGGGGCTTTGTCAGGCGCTTTTCGCTGACGCTGCCAAAGCCGAGCTGCACGGCTTCGTAGCCGTCGTTTTCGGCCGTCTTTTTCTGGACGACAACGCAGGGGCCCGCTTCGACCACGGTGACGGGAATGACGGTGCCTTTTTCGTCAAACAGCTGGGTCATGCCAACTTTTTTGCCGATGATGCATTTTTCCATTTCGTAGTTTCCTCCTATCGGTTATTGGTTGGCTCTTTAGCAAGGGGAGCCAACGTGACCTTTGCCGATGCCTTTTAAGAAATCCCGGATCTGCGCTGACGCAGGCTTTTACAGCTGGATTTCGATTTCGACGCCGGCGGGCAGCTCCAGCCCGCGCAGGGCCTCCACCGTTTTGTTGGAGGGCCGCAGGATGTCAATGAGCCGCTTGTGGGTGCGCATCTCAAACTGTTCGCGACTGTCCTTATACTTGTGCACCGCACGCAGGACGGTTACGATCTCCTTCTCGGTGGGGAGAGGAATGGGGCCGGAAACCCGGGCGCCGGTGCGCCTTGCGGTCTCCACAATCTTTTCGGCGGACGCGTCCACCAACTGATGATCGTACCCCTTCAGCCTGATTCTGATTTTTTCCTTGACTGCCACGTTTACATCGCCTCCTAAAGCTTTTATGACTGATTTTCGGCGACGGTCGTACTGAACTGCTGTGTCAACACCGCCGGGTGTTCCGTCACTTTCCATAAGAAAAACCGGAAAACAGACGTCAAAAAGGCGCCGTTTATCCGGGTACTCAGGTGTGCAGGAACGGAAAAACCCCGCTCGTTTTACACTGCCTTACAGTTTGCAAGCCGCCCGGTTTCAAATCGGACATACTCCGCGGAAATTCCCCGTCTTCCGGCCCTGTCGCCAGGCCCATTGACGGCCACCTCCCGCATCAACGCATATCATGTCGCAGTCACGCTTACGTAGCATACCATACATTTTGGCGGATTGCAAGTCCTTTTTGTAGATTTTATGCGGGCAAAGGGCAGAAGTGAGAAGGCAGAGGGCAGAGGGCAGAAAAAGGGCAAGACCGCGGGGCTCCGCCCCACTCCCTGCCAGCTTTTAAAAAAGCTGGACCAAAATTTTTAAGAAGTCTCCACTTTGTGCAGAGGAAGAGCGCGCGAAAAGTAAGAAACCACTTTCTGCTTTCGGCAAACAGTACCCCCCCCAAAGGGCAAATACATGTGCTCATATAAGGAGGGACTGCTTGTACTTTCGGTGCGCAGGGCGGGCCGCCCTTGCGTCAGTCTATCCTTGTCCATTCTCCATTGTCAATTATCAATTGTCCATTGCCCACCGTGCCTTGCCCGGGCACCCGG
>CALGIL010000406.1 GCA_937914895.1 uncultured Angelakisella sp. | reverse complement strand
GCATGTTAACTATGATGGCGGTGCTGGCAGGGTATCCGCCCGGGGCAGCACCAGCACCGGGATGTTTTGCTGCTGGAACCAGACTAAATCGCTTTCGATGAGGGGGGCGGCTGCCACCAGCAGGTCGGGCTCCAGCCCCCGGATGGCCTCCCGGTCGGGGGAAAGGACGGTGCCGCAGCGGTGATGGCGGTCCATTTCGGCCGTGGGGTAATCGTCATAGGCGCCAATGCCCACCACTCTGCCGCCATAGCCCATGGCAAACAGCATCTCGGTGGTGCCGGGGGAAAGGGAGACCACCGCCCCGGGCTTTGCGGGAATGTCCTCGTTGTTGACCACCACGGGAAAGTTGTCCGGCTCCTTGCCGCCGCCCTTGCTGCCGCCGCTGTCGCTGCCGGGCGCTTCCTTGCCGCCGCAGCCCGCCATGGCCAGCAGCAGGCCCAGGGTCCATATCATTGCCAAAAATCGCTTCATCCCAATCACCTCGACGCTGTGCCGGGGTACGGCACAGGGGTTGGCGCCCCCAGGGCGCGCTGTACTGTCAGTGTCAAAAACAAAGGGAATTACTCCCTGTCCAGCTGAATGGCCAGCTGGGCCAGCCGGTCCACGTCCTCCAGGGAGGAAATGGTTCCGGCCTCCCGGCGCAGCCGCGCGGCCCCCCGCAGGCCGGTCATGTACCAGGCGCAGTGCTTGCGGGCCTCCCGCAGGGCCGCGTCCGCCCCCTTGTAGGCCATGGCCAGTTCCACCTGGCGGCGCATAATCTCCATCCGTTCCTCCAGGGGCGGGTCGGGGGCGTAGGCACCGGTGGTTAAAAAATCCCGGATTTGGGCGAAGAGCCAGGGCCGCCCCAGGGCCCCCCGGCCCACCATGATAAGGTCGCAGCCGGTCTGTTCGTACAGGGCCTTTGCCTCCTCGGGGGTGGTCACATCCCCGTTGCCGATGACCGGGATGTCCAGAATCTCCTTGACCCGGCGGATGCTGTCCCAATCCGCCGCAGGGGCGTACATCTGGGCCCGGGTGCGGCCGTGGAGGGTGACGGCGTCGGCCCCCGCCTCCTGGGCCATCCGGGCAAAGTCCAGATAATTGAGGTGCTCCTCATCCCAGCCCTTGCGGAACTTGACGGTCACCGGGACGGGGGACACGGCCTTTACCGCCAGGATGATTGCCCGGGCGGTGTCCGGCTGGCGCATCAGGGCCGCCCCGCCGCCCCCCGAGGCGATTTTGGGCGCGGGACAGCCCATGTTTAGGTCCAGAATATCGGGGTGGGCACCCAGCGCCAGCTCCGCCGCGGCGGCCAGGTCCCCGGGGACATTGCCGAAGAGCTGCACCCCGCAGGGGCGCTCCCCCGGGCCGATCTCCAGCAGCTGGGCGGACTTTTTGCTGCCCTGGCGCAGGCCCTTGGCACTGACCATCTCCCCCACGGTGTAGGCCGCGCCAAAGCTCCGGCAAAGCTCCCGAAAGGCGCGGTCCGCCACCCCGGCCATGGGGGCCAGGGCGGCGGTGCGGTCCAGGGCGACGGTCCCAATGGTCATTTGCATGGGCAGATTTCCAGCCAGTACCCGTCGGGGTCCTCGATAAAGTAGATGCCCATGGCTGGATTTTCGTAGCAGATGCAGCCCATTTCCTCATGGAGGCGGTGGGCGGCGTCGATGTCGTCGGTCTCGAAGGCCAGGTGGAACTCGTTGTCCCCCAGGTCGTAGGGCTGGGTGCGGTCCCGCAACCAGGTGAGCTCCAGGGTGTGGGCGGCGTGGCGGTTGCCCAGATAGACAATGGTAAAATCCGGGTTTTCGATGCGGCGCACCTCCCGCAGCTCCAGGGCTTTTTCATAAAACGCCATGCTTTTTTGCAGGTCCAGGACGTTTAAATTGTTGTGGATCATTTTGAACATGGGGAAGGACCTCCTTCTGCCTTGCTTCATCCCCCCTATCCTACCAAAAAACGGGACAAATCTCAAGAAGTGCGGCGCTTTTTTTGAAAACGAAGGGGGACTTCGCTTTTTACGGGCTTTTGTGGTATACTTATCTATGATTTGGCTTTGCCGGCGGCGGGGGTCCGCTTAAAAACAGAAAGGATGGCCATCCGGGATGAAACTGATGATTTTTGATTCCAACAGCATCCTAAACCGGGCGTTTTACGGCATCAAGCTGCTGTCCACCAAGGACGGTGTGTTTACCAACGCCGTATACGGC
>CALGIL010000405.1 GCA_937914895.1 uncultured Angelakisella sp. | reverse complement strand
GGTCATGTTCAGCGACACCCGCACCCCCGAGGGGTAGGAAACGCCGGTTTCCTTGACCTCGCCGCCGCCGTTTACCTGGGCGGTGCCGTTGCCCCAGATGGCGCTCCAGCACCAGACCTCCTTGCCATCCTGAAAGATAGGGGTGTAAAAATAAAACTCCTCCATGCCCACCCCGCCGGTGTCGGCAAAAACAGACAGCCCGCCAAAGCGGTCGTCATAAACCGTCAGGGAATCCCGCAGGCGGGCACTCCCGTCGGCCACGGGGCGCAGCAGCTCCCGCAGCTCGTTTTCGTTGTTCACCGGGGCGCCATAGATGGGAAAGATGCGGTCTTTCAGCAGCTCGGGGCTGCCGCTGTAAATGTCCTCCGGGGCGCACAGGTCGGTGCCCGCGTAAGTGCGATTCTCCACCTGGGCCCACAGGGCCATGTCCGGTTCCCCCACGGGGGCTTCGCCACCGGGGGCCGGGGAGGAAACCTCGTCAGGGGTGGATGGATTGGGGATGGCGCGGTCATCGGACCGCCGGCAGGAGGACACAAACACGGTGAGCAAAACAGCGGCCAACATCACGGCCAGCACCTTGACAGTCGAGTTCATGGGCAAATCCTCCTTATTTTTTCTGGGGGCCGTCCCCCCGGCGGTAGTCCTCCACCAGGCGGCGCAGCTTTTGCAGCTCCTGGTCGGACACCCCCTCCTCTTCAAAGAAGGCGGACAGCAGCATTTCGGGGGAGCCGTCAAACAGGCGGTCCATCAGGTCCCTTGCCTCGGATGCCTGCACCTGGCGGCGGTCCTTTAGGGGGACGCAGAGGAAATCCGGGTCCTCCCGCCGGACGCAGCCCTTTTCCACCAGGGAGCCCAGCAGGGTGTAGGTGGTGTTTTTGTTCCAGCCGTACCGTTGGGCGGCACGTTTTGTCACCTCCCGGGCGTACAGGGGGGCGTCGGCCTCCCACAGCAGCTCCAGCACCTTCAGCTCCGAATTGCTGGGCCGGGGGGAGGCCTCTTTTTTACGGGCCATGGGCTCACCTCGTTTGATAGACTATAATTATCGTCTAATCGCAGTATAGCTTATGCCGCCCGCCCCGTCAAGAGGGAATGTGTCTGTACAGGACGCCCCGGGTGTGTTATCATCAAAGGAATAAAACTGACAGGCCGGGGAGGAACCGCTATGGACGCAAAACAATTTTTAGACTTTTTGGGCCGGGCCGGAAACCTGAAGTGGGTGCCCCGCCACTGCGTAACCCGGGACGGACGCCGGGAGAGCGTGGCCGAGCACTGCTGGCGTCTGGCGCTGACGGCCCTGCTGCTGGAGGAGGAATTTCCAGACCTGGATATGAACCGGGTGGTGGCCCTCTGTTTGGTCCACGATTTGGGCGAGGCGGTCACCGGGGACATTCCCACCTTTCAAAAAACCCGGGAGGACGAAGCGGTAGAGCAGCGGGCGGTGGAAACCTTATTGGAGGGGCTGGAGCCCGCCCCCCGGGCCCGGGTCCGGGAACTGTTCCGGGAGCTGGACGCCGGGCAGACCCCCGAGGCGCGGCTTTTGCGGGCCCTGGACAAGCTGGAAGCGGTGGTGTCCCACAACGAAAGCCCCCTGTCCACCTGGGAGCCCCTGGAATACGACCTTAACGTCAGCCACGGCCTGGCCGAGGCGGCGGGGTTTTCCGCCGTGGCCGCCCTGCGGGAACAGGCCCGGCAGGATAGTCTGGATAAAATTCGAAGGGGGGAATAGGGGATGGGCGCGGTAAAACGGCGGGGAACCGCCCTGGCTTTGGCGGTGCTGACGACCCTGGCCCTGGCCGGGTGCGGCCAGACCAACATCCCTTCCTCCGACCACCGGGTATATGCCCCCGGCGGCTGGGAGGGCGACGTATACACCAGCGAATTTTTAGGTCTGCGCTACACCCTGCCCCAGGGGTGGACCCACAGCACCGGCGAGGAGCTGGCGGCCATGGCGGAGGAAAACGGCCAGCCCCCCACCGAAAAACAGCGCGGGGGGGATTACTCCGACGCCACGGTCATTTACGAGATGGCGGTGCAAAGCGAAAAGGGGGACGGCTTTTTTACCCTGATGGTGAGCAACCGGAGCAACGCCGGGGATTTTACCTCCACCGAGGAGGACATCTTCCGGGTGTTTGTGGAGGGGGTCAAAAGCGTCTATGGCGAGGGCGGCGTGGAGGCGGGGGGGGCCTTTGACCTCCCGGTGGGGGGCAAGACCTTCCGGGTGCTGCCGGTGTCCTACTCCTCCGGCTTTCTGACCCAGTGGAACGCCCTGTGCTTTGACGGGAATTTTTTGTACAACATCTCCCTGATGGTCATTGGCCAGGACCTGACGCCCCAGGACCTGCTGGACCCCTTTGAGGCTCTGCCCTCCTGACGACTGCCGCAAGCTGTATGTTTATGCAGTTTGCGGCGGTTTTGTTCGCGCTGCCATACAGTTTTGCCATTCTGCCTATTGAAGAAATACACTGCTTCGGTATATAATAGTAAAGGCGAGATCCCAACTTACAAAAGGGAGGAAATCCATCATGCACGATCATCACGATCACCACGACAGCAATTCCCACCCCCACTGCCACTGCGACAGCTGCAGCATCCAGCAGACGACGGGGGATGCCCC
>CALGIL010000404.1 GCA_937914895.1 uncultured Angelakisella sp. | reverse complement strand
CTTTATTTTTGAATGGGGATATACTGCTCCGCCTTCATGGCCGCGGCGGCTGTGCCGGACAGCAGCCAGTCCCGGAGCAGCCGGGCGGGGCTGCCCTCCGGCTCGCCTGACCGGATGACCACATAAAAGTCGTTGAGGAGGGGATAGGCGCCGCTGCCGATGGTTTCGGCGGTGGGCTGCACCCCGTCCACCGACAGCAGCTTTAAGTCGGGATTTGTGTACATCAGCTGGGCGTAGTAGTACACCGAATAGCCGATGGCGCCGCCGCTGCCGTCATACTGGGCCACCCCGTCGATGAGGGCGCCCATGGCGGCGGGGCGCAGCTGGGTGGGCGGGTCCATGGGGGTGCGGTCCTCCATCAGCAGCTTCATAAACAGGGTTTGGCTGCCGCTTTCCTCGTTGCGCTGAAAGGCGGCGATGGGCCCGGGGGTGCCCCCAACCTGTCCCCAGTCGGTGATTTTGCCGGTGTAGATGTCAATGAGCTGCTCCCGGGTCAGGTTCTCCACGGGGTTGGCGGCGTTGACCAGAAACACAAGGCCGTCCCGGCCCAGGGGGGTGATGTCCAGCTTGAGGGACGCGTCCTGGGCCATCTCCTCCTTGATGTTTTCGGGGGCCTCGTACACCAGCAGCAGGTCGGCCCCGCCGTACATCATGTTGCGCCACACCGCGCCGGTGCCGCCGGACACCGCCACCTTGGTCTCGGCCTCCTCCATGGGCACGCCGCAGACCTCGCTGTATACCTTGGCCAGCAGGGGCAGGTTGGCGGTGGAGCCGTCCACCCGGGGGAAGTTTTCGGCGCTAAGGCCGGGGACGACGCCCTGGGCGGGGGCGGGGTCCGATGCGGACTGGGATGTGCCTGGGTCGGCTGTGCCGGGGGTTTGGGGACCGCAGGCTGCCAGGGCAGCCGCCAGCACCAGGCAGAGCATCAGAGAGCCGATTCGTTTTGCGCGCATCGCGTAGTCCTCCTTAATCATCAATCAGGCTGTCAAACAGGCTGTGCCGGGCGATCCAGCTGCCATTAAAGTCCATCAGTCCATAGGAAAACCCCTGGATGACCGCCATGCGGTCGGGGCCGAAGGTGCCCACCTGGCTCAGGCCGCCGGCAATCAGATTGCCCTCCAGGCCGTAAACGTCGATTTGGGGTGGGGCGGCGGAGTAGTTGCTGGCTATGAGCAGGTCGTGCACCTCCGGAGCGCCGTTTTCCCAGTCCGTGGCCAGGGAAAAATAGTCGTATTGCCCCATGGGGATGACCTCCCGCAGCTGGGCGTCCAGCAGCCCCCGGCTGACGGTGTCGCCCCGCTGTACCTCGTAGAAGTAAAGGCCCTTGCCCACCGCCCCCACACC
>CALGIL010000403.1 GCA_937914895.1 uncultured Angelakisella sp. | reverse complement strand
GGCGTGGGTTGAAATACGGCGGGATGGTGCTCACCCTCGCCCCCGAGGTGGAAAAGTATGCAGAATAAGCCCATGGAGCGGCCAAACCCCAAACAAGAGGAGTTTTTCTTTGCCAAAAAGCGATTTATCGGGTATGGCGGGAGCCGGGGAGGGGGCAAAAGCTGGGCAGTCCGCCACAAAGCCGCCTTATTGGCAATCAATTATCCGGGCATCCGCGTCCTTATCCTCCGGCGCACTTATCCGGAGCTCCTGGAAAACCATATTTTGCCCATGATGCAGGAGATGGCCGGGATTGCCACGTACCGGGACAAGGACAAGTCCATGGTGTTGCCAAACGGGAGCCGGATTAAGTTTGGTTACTGCGACAATGATGCGGACCTGTTGCAATATCAGGGGGCGGAGTACGACGTCATTTTTATCGACGAGGCCACCCAGCTGCCGGAGGAGTGGTACACAAGGCTTACCGCCAGCGTCCGGGGGGCCAATGACTACCCAAAGAGGATGTATATCACCTGCAACCCCGGGGGCGTGGGCCACGGGTGGGTCAAGAGGCTGTTTATCGACCGGCAGTTCGCCGGCCGGGAAAACCCGGATGATTATGTCTTTATCCCCGCCAGGGTCTACGACAACAAGGCCCTGGTGGAGCAGGACACGGGGTATGTCGCCATGTTGGAGGCATTGCCGGAGGACCTGCGCCGGGCGTGGCTTGACGGAGACTGGGACGTCTTTGCCGGGCAGTATTTTGCGGAGTGGCGGCGGGACATCCACGTGATAAGCCCCTTTAACATCCCCAAGGATTGGCGGCGGTATGTGTCCATCGACTATGGCCTAGATATGCTTGCTGCCCTGTGGATTGCGGTGGACTGGGAGGGCAAAGCCTACGTCTACCGGGAGTACTGCGAGGGGGACGACCTGGGAGAGGGCCACCACGGGCTTATTACCACAGACGCCATCCGGGCCATCAAAGACAGGACGGCGGAGGAAATCTACTCCTATATCGCTCCGCCCGACCTGTGGGGACGTAAGACGGATACCGGCAAGAGCACGGCGGCAAAGTTTGCGGAGGACGGAATCCCTCTGGTGAGGGCGCAAAACAGCCGGGTCATGGGGTGGCTGGACCTGCGGGAGTGGCTTAAGCCCCATGAGGACAAGGATGGGGCCACGACGGCAAACCTGGTGGTATTTGACACCTGTGCGACCCTTATCCGGTCCATGCCCGCGCTGGTGTACGATGACAAGGACCCAAATGACTGTGCCATCCATCCTCACGCCATCACCCACGCGCCGGATGCGCTGCGGTATTTTGTGGCCGGCAGGCCGAGGGCAAACAAGAGGGGCAAGCCACAGCCCCGGCAACCATTTGATTTTTTGACACCAAAGCCCCGCGCGGACGGATGCGGGGAGAAAGTGAGGGTGATATGACGCTGCTGTATATGCTGTTGCCCGCCGCGATGGCCCTGTGGGCGTACCGCCAGGGTTTGAGGGACGGAATGGCGAGAGAGCGCGGAAAGCCCCCGGCACCCGTTATAACGCCCCCCAAGCGAAAGCCCAAGCCCAGCCCGGAGCAAAAGCGCTGGGAGCAAATCATTGACAACGCGGAAAAATACGACGGCACCGCAAACGGTCAAAAGAAGGTGACTAAATGACCATCGACTATAACGACCCCGTAAGCATCTGGCGGGCCTACCAAAAAGGGTTGGACCAGCACAACAAGCAGAGCCTGGAAGAAAACACCGAAATGGCATACCGGTTTTACGAGGGCGACCAATGGCGGGGCCTGGAGAGCGGCGGGGAGAAACTGCCGTGCTTTAACATCATCCGTCCGACGGTAAACTACCGGTCCAGTATGGTGTCGATGAACCAGATGGGGATTGTGTACAACCCAATCGAGGAGGATGTGGAGCCTATTTGCGCCGAGCTCAACGACATGGCCGCCTCCCAGTGGGAGAGGGGCAAGATGGATAAGGTCAGTTGGGACGCCATCAAGGCCGCCTGTATCGCCGGGGACAGCTACATCTACTTCGAGGGCTCCGGGGCCAAGGCAAACATCATCGATACCCTGGACATCTTTTTCGCCGACGAGCAAAACCCGGACATCCAGGGCCAAAAGTACATCATCATCCGAGAGCGCAGGTTTGTGGACGAGGTCAAAAAGGACGCCGATGAAAACGGGGTCAAGGATATTGACATGATTCTGGCCGACCAGGACGAGCGCCAGGAGAAGCGGACAGAGGTTGACCCCAACGCAAAGTGCACCTGCCTGGTGGTGTTTTATAAAAAAGATGGGGTAGTCCATTTTTTGCGGTCCACCCGGAACGTGATTTACCAGCCCGATACCGCCATCCTGGCACAGGACGAGGAGGGCACGGAAATATCTAAGCTGACCCTGTACCCCATTGTTTCCATGATATGGATTCGCAAAAAGGATTCCACCCGCGGGGTCGGGGAGTGTAAAAGTATGATACCAAACCAGATCGAGATTAACCGTAACCTGGTGCGGCGGATTGCGGCGGTAAAAATGACCTCCTTTGGCAAAGCCGTCTACAGTGAGCAGTACATCCAAAACGCGGAGGACCTGGACAAGGCCGGGGCCGCCATTGTGGTGCGGGATGGGGCCGCGGGGAGCGTTAAAGATTACATCACCTACCTCAACCCCATCTCCATGTCCCCGGACGCTCACCAACTGGCGGATGAGCTGGTGACCCGCACCCGCGACCTGGCCGGGGCTGGGGATGCGGCGGTAGGAGATGTGGACCCCACCAAGGCGTCTGGCGCGGCCATTATCGCTGTGCGTGACCAAGCCGCTGTGCCCCTTAACGAGCAGACGGCGGCCTATCAGCAGATGGTTGAGGACATAGCCCTTGTGTGGCTGGACATTTGGGCCGCTTATAGTACGGGTGGTATCCAGATAGAGGCCCAGCAGGGCACCTACACCGTGACGCCGGAGCAGCTTAGAGAGCTGCCCATGATGGTCAAGGTGGACGTGACCCCCGTGGATCCGTACAGCAAATTTGCAGTGGAGCAAGCATTGGAACACGCTTTGGAGGGGAAATTTATCTCCTTTGACGAATATGTGGAGGCCCTGCCCGAGGGCTCCGCCGCCCCCAAGTCCAAACTGCAAGCCATCTTGGATGCCAGGGAACAGGAGGCCACCGCCGAGGAGACGCTACAGCAGGCCATGGGCCTTATCCAGCAGTTGCAAGCCGAAAACCAAATCTTGAAGGGGGGTGTTATGGGTGGTGTGTCCCAAATGCCATCTTGAAATGATGCGTAAACGGGAGGATGAGAACGGTCCGGTGTGGGCCTGCGTCAATCCCCAGTGTCCCAATCACGACAAAGAAATGACCCGTAAGCCCAAGGAGCCTGAATAGGCTCTTATTTTTTCGCACCGACAGCGTGCCTACGGGCTAATTATGGAGAAGGAGACAAACCATGGCAGAAGAAATTTTAAACCCCGAAATCATCGAGGGGCAAGACCCGGTCGTGGAGGGTCAGGTAGCCGAAGAGGGCGCGGCCCAGGCGGCCGAAACACAGGAATCCGCCGAACCTGTACGGCAGACCAGGAGAGAAAACAGCCAGTTTGCGGCCGCCAGGCACGAGGCGGAAGCCCAAGCCAGGGAGGCCCAAAGACTGGCGGATGAGCAGAAATCCATTAACGCGCGGCTGGTAAGCGCCATCAAGGGGTTTGGGTACAACACGGACGACCCGTCCGAGATTGCCGACCTTTTGGAGGCACAGTCCAGGAGCGTCACCGTTGAGCAGGTACGTGCCGAGCGGCAGGCGCTGGAAACCCGGGCACGGCAACTGAAGGAAAATGACCCGGAAGTTTTGCAGATGAAAGCCCAGCTGGAGCAGTACCGGCAAAACGAGATGGAACGGCATTTCCAGGACGATCTAAAGGCAATTAAAAAGCAACACCCCGGGGAAAAGGCCAAGAGCATTATGGACCTGGGAGAAGCGTTTATTTCTGCCAGGAGCGTGGGGGTTGATACCCTGGCCGCCTATGACATTGCCATGGCGGCAAAGGGCAGGACGGAGCCGCCCAAGCCCCCGGAAACACCCTCCATCAATAAGAGCACCGGCAAAGAGAAGGAGTTTTACACTTCTGCGGAGGTTGACAAGCTCACCCCCGAGGACCTGTCTAATCCCCGAATCATGGCGGCGGTGCAGCACAGTATGCCTAAGTGGTAAAAGAAAAAAGGAGTGACAAAGCATGGCTTATGAGAACTTTAAGCCCCTTGTGTGGAGCAAGCACATCGAACTGGAACTGCCCAAGTTCACGGTCTTCAAGGAGGACTGTGATTTTAAGTTCCAGGGCGAGGTTGGCAAAGGCAAGCGCGTCAAGATTTTGGGCGTGAGCCGCCCGACCATTAAAAAGTACATCCCCAACCAAGACATTGAACCCCCCGAGACCCCGCCTGACACTTCGGTTTACCTGGATATTCAATTACCAGGTAGATGACGTGGACAAGGCCCAGTCCGTGGAGGGCCTGATGCCTGCGCTGTCCGAGGAGACCACCCGGGGCCTGGCGGAGATGATGGACACCTTTATCGCCCAGGGGCTGGCGCTGGGGGGCGGGTACGTCACCACCGCAAAGACCATTACCTCCGAGGACGACGCAAAAAAGGCCATCGACGACCTGTTTGTCCAGCTCTGGAAGCGTGGGGTGTCCACCAGGGACAAGGTTACCCTGTACATGACCCCCTGGTTCTATGACCTGTTCCAAAACAAACTTGTGTCGCTGAAGACCGACAACGACGACCTTGTCGCCAAGGGTGTACTAGGGCGGTATCGCTCCGCGTGGTGCAAGATGTCCAACAACATCTTTTCGGATAGCGGCAACGACCACATTATCCTCAAGACCTCCAAGGCGTTTGCTTTTGCCAACGGGGTTGAGGGCATGGAGGCGTACCGTCCAGAGAAGCGTTT
The DNA here is from genome assembly GCA_937914895.1 of uncultured Angelakisella sp. Taxonomy (GTDB): domain Bacteria; phylum Bacillota; class Clostridia; order Oscillospirales; family Ruminococcaceae; genus Angelakisella. The sequence continues at coordinate 139 of CALGIL010000403.1, read as the reverse complement.
TTCTGACGCCATTAAGGGCCTGAACACTTACGGTGGCAAGATGGTCCGCCCCAAAGAGTGCGCGGTTCTTAAGTGCAAACAGGGTTAAGGAGGGATAAGACATGGCTGCTACCGTTGTAACCAAAGTTGTATGCAATAA
>CALGIL010000402.1 GCA_937914895.1 uncultured Angelakisella sp. | reverse complement strand
AATGGCCGGGCGGACAGGACAAAGCCCGGCGAAGAGGCCGTCCCACCGGCGGGTCATATCCCGGGCGGTTTCCCGGTTGAAGGTAAGGGTGATCATCCTCCCCGGGGATACGCCGTGGTGCAGGATGAGGTTGGCGGCCCGGGCGGCGACCACCGTGGTCTTGCCCGCGCCGGGCACCGCCAGCAGGAGGATGTGGCCCCCGGCGGTCTCCACGGCGTCCCGCTGCTGGCCGGACAGACGAATGCCCCTGTCCGCCAGATATGCGTCCATGCCCACGTCCGTCCCCTCCCCGTTGTCTTAAATCAGCGGATGCTCCTCACCGGCGTAGTCCTCCGCCTCGGTGGGCATCCCCTTCTTTTCCAGCCTGCGGACTGCAAACACCCGCAGCACCCCGAAAATGACGGACAGCAGCGGCACGCCGATGATCATGCCCACAAACCCGTACAGCCCGCCGAACAGCAGGATGGCAAACATCACCCACATGGCGGACAGCCCGGTGGACTGCCCCAGGATGGCGGGCCCCAGGATATTGCCGTCAAACTGCTGCAGCACCAGAATAAAGGCCAGAAAGCCCAGGGCCTGGGGGACGCTGCCGGTGATGAGGATGAGCAGAAAGCCGGGGACGCACCCCACAATGGGGCCGAAGTACGGAATGATATTGGTGACGCCCACAATAAGGCTGATAAGCTCCGGAAAGGGCATCCGGAAAAGAGACATCCCAATAAGACAAATGACACCGATGATCAGGGAGTCAATAAGCTTGCCAATAAGAAACCCGCTGAATTTGCGGTTGCTTTCGTAGGTCAGCTCCAGCACGTCGGCCACAAACCGCCGGGGCAGCAGCACATGGAGGATGCGTTTGCTCTGGGCAAAAATGCGCTCCTTGGCGGCCAGCATATAAATGGAGATGATCAGCCCCACCAGGGCGTTGACCAGCCATCCGCCAATTTTGGTGGTAAAGCCCACGGCGTACAGAACGGCGCTGCTGAGCACCCCGTACAGGTAGGTAAAGATGCTGTTGACCGCGTCGGTGACCTCCTTGGGCACCGAATCCAGATGGATATACTTTTGGATGGAGTCGGACAGATTTTTGGCTCCCTCGGTGTACAGCGGCATATTCTGCACCAGGGTGGTGACGCTGGCGCCCAGGGGTGGGATGACCGCCACCAGCAGCAGTACAATGACACAGAAGAAGGAAAGGTAGGTCAAAATCAGGGCCACATTGCGCCGGCCCCGGGGCCGCAGCCGGCCAAGGGGACGCCTGCGCTCGAAAAAGCGCAGCAGGGGGTTGAGGAGATAGGCCAGCGCAAACCCATAAACAAAGGGCGTAAGGTAACCGGATATTTCGCGGACCACTCCGCGCAGCCAGTCGATATGCCATAAAAGCGCGACAAACAGGGCCGCCGCGGCCAGCACCAGAAAGGCGTATACCGCGGTGGTGGTATCCTTTTTGTTCCAGTCAAGTTTCATCTCCGTCTCCTTCGCCGCTCAGCTCCACCCATCGGTCCATGGCATGGGCCAGTTTTTGCTGTGTGTCCTCGGAGGCCGCGCACAGCTCCTGCAAACGCACGTGGTCGCTGGCGGTCCCGGACAGGGCCAGCTGCTCCTGTATTTCGGCCAGCTTTTCCTCCAGCTCCTCAATCAGCGCCTCTGCATCGGCGGTTTCCTTGCGGCGCCTGGCCTCCTGGCGGCGCTGCTCCTTGCCCCTGTAATAGGCCCCGGCCTGGCGGGAGGGCTGCTTTTCCTCCCCCACGGCCGCCTCGTCCGCCCTGGGCCGCTGGCTGAGATAGTCGGCGTACCGGCCCTCGTACTCCCGCAGGACGCCGTCCTCCAGCTCGAAGATGCGGTTTGGCACCCGGTCCAGGAGGTACCGGTCGTGGGACACCATGACCAAGGTACCGGTGTAGGCCATCAGGGCCTTTTCCAAAATCTCCTTGGTATCCAGGTCCAGGTGGTTGGTAGGCTCGTCCAAAATCAGCACATTGGACCCCGCCAGGCAGATGATCGCCAGCTTGAGGCGGGCCCGCTCGCCCCCGGAGAGCTGGGAGACGGATTTAAAGGCGTCCTCCCCCGACAGGCCCACCGCACCCAGCATACTGCGCAGCGGCGTCTCGGGGCTGCGGGGGTAGGCTTTCCACATTGTGTCCAACACGGTCAGGCGCCCGTCCAGGTGGTCGCTGCCCTGGTCGTAGTAGGAGGACCGGACCCCCCTGCCCCAGCGGATGCGCGCGCCGGGGGCGGGGTGCTTGCCCAGGATGCATTTAAGGAGGGTGGTCTTGCCGGCGCCGTTGCCGCCGATGAGGGCGATTTTATCCCCCCGGGTCACCTGAAAGGCCACGTCCTCCGCCAGCACCCGGCGGGTTTCTCCCTCCCCCACCGCCACGGTCAAATCCTCCACCGTCAGCACGTCTTTGATGGGCTCCCCCTCGTAGGCAAGGTCGATATGGGGCGGCTTCAGCCGTCCCTTGGGCTTTTGGAGACGGTCCATTTTTTCCAGGGTCCGGCGGCGGGACTGGGCCATTTTGGTGGTGGAGGCCCGCACCAGATTTTTGGCCACGTAATCCTCCAGCCGCGCAATCTCCTCCTGCTGGGCCTCGTACAGCTTGTGGGCACGGATGTCCTGTTCCTCCCGCAGCTGGACGTACTTGCTGTAATTGCCGTGGTAGACGGTCAGGACGCCCCGCTCCATTTCCCAGATGCGGCCGCAGATTTTATCCAGAAAATACCGGTCGTGGGACACCACCAGCAGGGCGCCCCGGTATCCCGACAGGTACTCCTCCAGCCAGCCCAGGGTGGCAAAATCCAGGTGGTTGGTAGGCTCGTCCAGCATCAGCAGGCTGGGCTCCTCCAACAGAAGCTTTGCGATGGCAAGTCGGGTCTGCTCGCCGCCGGAGAGCTGTTCGATGACTTTATCGTACCCGTGTTGGGCAAACCCCATACCGGTGAGCACCGTGTTGATGCGCACCGGCACATGGTAGCCGTCCCGGGCCTGATAGGCGTCGTCCAGCCGACGGTACCGCTCCATCAGGGCCGGGTCGTCGGGGCGCTCCCCCATGGCGGCGGCCGCCTCCTGAAGCTCCCGCTCCAGCTGGAACACATCGGCAAACACCGAGCGCATCTCCTCCAAAATAGTGTTGCCCCGGACAAGGCCGCTGTTTTGCTTTTGGTAGCCGATGGTCAGGCCGCCCCCCCGGGACACCGACCCCTCGTCCGGCTCCAGCTCCCCCGCGATGATGCCCAGCAGGGTGGTTTTGCCGGCGCCGTTGGCGCCCACCAATCCGATGTGGTCCCGGTCCTCAATTTTGGCCGTGACCCCCTGAAAAATCAAATCGCTGCCAAAGCTTTTGGCAACATCCTGTAACGCCAGCTGCAAGTCTGTTCTTCACCACCCAAGTGTAAGTTTTAAACGGTTCTTCCGTTATATTTCTATTGGTCCAAGGGGCGGGCCTCTTATCGCCTTCAACGAGGGGCCCCCTCCGGGGGTTTTTGTTGCCTTGGCAGGCAGGGCCTGCGCGTACCGCTATGTTGGCCAGGGGGCAAGACCCTTTTTGCCCTGCC
>CALGIL010000401.1 GCA_937914895.1 uncultured Angelakisella sp. | reverse complement strand
AACAACACCATTAACTGGATCCCCGAAAGCATCGGCAAGGGGCGCTTTGGCGACTGGCTGGAAAATGTCCAGGACTGGAGCATCAGCCGGGACCGGTACTGGGGTACCCCCCTCAACGTGTGGGTCTGCCCCCAGGGGCACCTCCATTCGGTGGGCAGCGTCCGGGAGCTGAAGGAGCTGTCCCCCAACTGCCCCGACGACATCGAGCTCCACCGGCCCTACATCGACCAGGTGACCTTCCCCTGCCCCCAGTGCGGCGAAGAGATGCACCGCACCCCCGAGGTCATCGACTGCTGGTTTGACTCCGGCGCCATGCCCTTTGCCCAGCACCACTACCCCTTCGAAAACAAGGAGCTGTTTGAGGCCCAGTTCCCCGCCGACTTCATCTCCGAGGCGGTGGACCAGACCCGGGGCTGGTTCTATTCCCTGCTGGCCATCTCCACCCTGGTCTTTGACCGCGCGCCCTTTAAAAACGTCATCGTCCTGGGCCATGTCCAGGACAAGGACGGCCAGAAGATGTCCAAATCCAAGGGCAACGCCGTGGACCCCATGGAGGCCCTGTCCGCCTACGGCGCCGACCCCCTGCGCTGGTACTTCCTGTCCAATTCCGCCCCCTGGCTGCCCAGCAAATTCCACGACAAGGCGGTCACCGACGGCCAGCGGAAGTTTTTGGGCACTCTGTGGAACACCTATGCCTTTTACGTCCTGTACGCCGAGATCTGCCAGTTTGACCCCACAAAGCATCCCTGGCCGCCCAAAAGCCCCTCGCTGATGGACCGGTGGGTCCTTTCCCGCCTGAACCACACCGTAGCCGAGGTGGACGAGGACCTGGAAAACTACCGCCTGCCCGAGGCGGCCCGGGCCCTGCAGGTCTTTGTGGACGAGCTGAGCAACTGGTATGTGCGCCGCAGCCGGGAGCGGTTTTGGACTGACGAGCCCAGCGAGGATTCGGTCAGCGCCTTTTCCACCCTCTACCACGCCCTTGTGACGGTGGCCAAGGCCGCCGCCCCCATGATTCCCTTTATGACCGAGTCCATCTACCAAAACCTGGTGCGGTCCCTGGATTCCTCCGCCCCGGAAAGCATTCATCTCTGCGCCTTCCCCGCCGCCGACCCCGCCGCCATGGACGAAACCCTGGAGCGGGATATGGACCAGGTGCTGCACATTGTGGGCGCCGGACGGGCCGCACGCAACGGGGCCGCCATCAAAAACCGCCAGCCCCTGCAAACCGTCTACGTCCGCGGCGCCCAGCCTTTGCCCGAGGATATGGTGCGGATTATTCTGGACGAGTTGAACATCAAGGAGCTGCGCTTTATCCAGGATGCCGGCGCCCTGCTGGATTACAGCTTTAAGCCCCAGCTGAAGACGGTGGGCCCCAAATACGGCAAGCTGGTGGGCGCCATTGGCAGGGCCCTGGCCGCGCTGGACGGCGCCGCCGCCAAACAGACCCTGGACGCCGACGGCGCGCTCTCCCTGGCCGTGGACGGCCAGACCGTCACCCTGACCCCCGAGGACCTGCTTATCGACACCAAACAGCGGGAAGGGTTTTATACCGTGGAGGACGGCCCCCTGACCGTGTCCATCGACACCACCCTGAACGACGGGCTGATGGAGGAAGGGATGGTCCGGGAGGTGGTCAGCAAGGTGCAGACCATGCGCAAGGACGCGGGCCTGGAGGTTACCGACCGCATTGCGGTAACCCTGGAGGCCGACGCCGCCCTGCGGCGCATTGTGGAGGCAAACGCCCCCTACATCCAGGGCGAACTGCTGGCAAAGGATTTGTCCTTCGGTGTGCCGGAGGGCTTTGTCCGGGAGTACGACGTAAACGGAAGCCCGGTCACCTTTGGCATCCGCAAGTGGGAACAGTAACCCCTCCCTGTCCGTATTGGACAGGGGGGAGGATTGGGCCCCGGGCCGCTCCAAACAAAAAGCACCCCAACGGGGTGCTTTTTGTTTGGAGTCGTCCTGCAAAAAAGATTTTTAAAATACCGGTATGGCTTTCGGGCCCAATCTGTCAGGCAAACGCGCTTATCCTTTCTGCTTCCTTTTATTTTTAAAACAATACATCTGATGATCTGCCTCTTTCATCGCCGCGGCATACCCTCTTTCAAAGCCGAGAAAGGTGGAATATCCCGTAGAAACTGTCGGAAATTCATTTTGCGCATGATGCCTTTTCCTGATTTCGTCAATCTTTCCGTGGAACAAGCTAAGCGTTTCTTTCAGCTGCTGCTCATCCGTGGTTTGGCAGATAACGCAGAATTCGTCTCCGCCGATACGGTAACATAGACCCAACTGCAAAAAAACGTCTTTTATAAGCCTTCCTATAACCTGAAGGCAGAAGTCGCCCCATTGATGTCCATACAAATCGTTGATTTGTTTAAAATCATCCAAATCAAAAATGAAGATGCTGCCGCTGGCAGCTTGGCTCAACCCTTTGATATAGTGCTCGTATACGCTGCGGTTTAACAGTCCGGTCAAGGTATCCTGTGTTTCCGAAAGCTCACAGAAATACGCATAATACAGAATCAGACTTAAGGTTATGCACAGCCATGAAACATGTATGTCGGGCAATGCAAGCTGTACAAGGGTCCCTGTAAAGGCAAAAACAAACAACATGACAAACGTGCTTTTGCTAGGACACTGATAGAGGCTGATGGCCTTTAAGGACTGGGCAATGAGTATTGCATACGAACACAGATATGCAGCGATATACACGCCATACCATGGGCCGCGCAAATAACAGCCATTGCGGACGCTGAAAATGAACCCTGTCCATGGGGAGCTTATCACAAGGGCAGCATTGAGCCACGCCGGAATTGTCAGCAGCGCGCCGGTCCTTCCTTTTTCCGCAGAAAAAGCCCTTGATAAAACAATGGCAATAAATGGAGAGAGCGAAAAACCGATTATATTTGCGGCAAAAATAAAAACGTCGCTTGTAACGGCACGGTTTTCAAAAATCACGCTGGCAATTTCCGCCAGGATGATCGTGATTGTTATACAGGCGGACAAGATAAACTGCTTTTTCATTTCGCGAATAAAAAAGACATTATGCCAGGCCATATGTATTAAAATCACAAGCGAAAGAATGCATATTCCATTTACGGCTGCATAATTCCCAATCAATTCCTTCATGAATCCGCCTCTTCCTGATAAAGCTGACTCTGGAAGTATTCGGCCATGGCCGCAGGCCGGCCATGAAAATCATGGTATACAGCGCTTGCGGCTATATACCATAAAAACAGGGATAGGTTATACCTATCCCTGTTTTGGAGCGGGTTACGAGGCTCGAACTCGCTACCTCCACCTTGGCAAGGTGGCGCTCTACCAGATGAGCTAAACCCGCA
>CALGIL010000400.1 GCA_937914895.1 uncultured Angelakisella sp. | reverse complement strand
GCTCCAGAGCGGCGTCCTTTTCGATGTACTGGCGGTATTCGTTAAGGGTGGTGGCCCCGATGCAGTGGAGCTCCCCCCGGGCCAGCATGGGCTTTAAGAGGTTGCCAGCGTCCATGCTGCCCTCGGTTTTGCCGGCGCCCACAATGGTGTGCAGCTCGTCGATAAACAGGATGATGCGGCCCTCGCTTTTGCGGATCTCCTCCAGCACCGCCTTCAGGCGCTCCTCAAACTCCCCGCGGAATTTGGCCCCCGCAATAAGGGCGCCCATGTCCAGGGAGAAGATGGTGCGGTCCCGCAGGCTGCCCGGCACGTCCCCCCGGACAATGCGCAGGGCAAGGCCCTCGGCAATGGCGGTTTTGCCCACCCCCGGCTCGCCGATAAGGACGGGGTTGTTTTTGGTCTTTCGGCTTAGGATGCGGATGACGTTGCGGATCTCGCTGTCCCGGCCGATGACCGGGTCCAGCTTGCCCTCCCGGGCCAGCCCCACCAGGTCCTGGCCGTATTTTTTCAGCACGTCATAGGTGTCCTCGGGGCTGTCGGTGGTCACCCGCTGGTTGCCCCGGACGGTGGCCAGGGCGGACAAAAACCGGTCCTTGGTGACGCCGTGGGACCGAAAGAGGGTTTTTAAGGCGTCGTTGGGGCGCCCCAGCAGGGCCAAAAACAGGTGTTCCACCGACACATAGTCGTCCTTCATGGCGGACGCCTGGCCCTCGGCGTCTATCAGGACCTGGTCCACATCCGCCGAAACATATACCTTGCCGGGCTCCCGGCCGCTGCCGGACACGGCGGGGATGCGCCCCAGGGCGGACTCCAGATCCCGCCGGAAGGCCGGGGCGTCCACCCCCATTTTGGTCAGCAGCTGGGCCAGCAGGCTGTTTTGCTGGTCCAGCAGGGCATACAGAAGATGTTCTTCTTCAATTTGCATACTGCCCCGGGACAGGGCGGCATCCTGGGCAGCCTGGACGGCCTCCAGGGATTTCTGGGTGAATTTTTGGGCGTTCATACGGAAGCCTCCTTTATGGCTTACACGGTCATGGTTTTTCGTTGGTTTAACCCCAGTATAACAGCCCCGTTGGCACTCGTCAATATAGAGTGCTAATTATTTTTACTTTGTTCATACTCTCCCCCGGGCCGCCCGGCTTTGCCGCGGAGGAAGCCCCTTGCCGCGGCGGCCGTCACTCCTTGGGGAACTGCTGATTGATGCTTTCCAGCGTTTCCACAAACGCCAGGGTGGCCCGGATCTCGCTGTCGGACATCTTTTGTATTTTTTTGAGTATCCTTGCCTTGCTTGCGGTCAGCCCGTCCGAGACCAGCTTTTCCCCGGTGCCCTCCAGCACCCACCGGGCCGAGTAGCCGTAGGTTTCCTCAATGAGCTTGGCAAGGGTGTCCGATATGCTTTTCTTTTTGTCGTTGGCAATCAGGTTGACGTAATTCGCGCTGATGCCAAGCGTTTTGGCAAAGTCCACCTGCTTGACGCCCCGCTCTTTCAGGATGGTTTGTATGCGCGCACCCATTGTCATAAAAACACCTCTTTTCAACAGCAATGATACACGAAAACTTTTACTAAGTCAATTAAATCCCGGCTTGACATTTGTTATAGTCCATGATATTCTTTGATTAGGTCAAATAAAGGGGGAGAGAAAATGCCGACGGAGTTAGAGCGGCGCAACGAACTGACACGAAAAATCAACCTTCTCTCAGCCGGTGACATACAAAAGCTGAGCATCTTCCTCTCCGGGCTGGAGGCGGGCAGGACGATGGGATCGGCAGCTTCCACCGCCGGGGAGGAAGCCCCGGATGCCGGCCGTAACAAGACGGGGTAAGGCGGCCCTTTTCCCCGGTTCCGGCCCTGGAATTGTGTTGACTTTCTCACAATAAGACTTTACAATAAATGCATACGGAAAATGCATACGGACAGCTGGATAAGGAGTGAACGGCCGCTATGGCTCACGCCGCAGAAGTATCCGATGGGGACAGGCCCTCCCAATTTACCTGGGGGAGTATTGGCGACCTGCTGGAGGGCCGCCCCACCCTGGGTTTTGATATGCCGGTTTTGGTCTACCGCCTGTTTCAGTATACCCTGAAGGATGTGCTGGCCCGGGAGGTGGGCCGGGAGAAGACCGCGGAGCTTTTTCAGGCCGCCGGGCATCTGGCCGGCCTGTATTTTGCCCAAAACCTCCTGGACCTGTCCGGCGACTTCGACTATTTTATCGCCAACCTTCAGCGGTCCCTGCTGGACCTGAAAATCGGTGTCCTGCGGGTCGAGGGGGCCGATCTTGCGTCCCTCGCCTTTACCCTGACCGTGGCCGAGGACCTGGACTGCTCCGGCCTGCCCGTCACCGGCGAAACAGTCTGCTCCTACGACGAGGGCTTTATTGCGGGCATTTTGGAGGCCTACTGCGGCAGGCCCTTTCTGGTCCGGGAAATCGACTGCTGGGCCAGCGGCGGACGGGTCTGCCGCTTTAACGTAAGGCCGAGGTAATCCGCCGGCCTTTTGGGCAGGCTTGGACTTGGGTGGGATGCACAATGACCGAACGCGAAGCCATCATGCTGATGCAGACAATGACCAGAGCAATGACACTGGGCCGTCCCCACAAGCTTTTGGACGTGCCCGGCTTTCCTATGGAGCTGCAGCCCCTGGCCGCCTCCCTCAACCGGCTTTCCGCCGATACCGGGGAATGCTACGGCTTTGCCCAGGCCATGGCCGGGGGCAGCCTGGATGCGTGCCCCCCCGCCCGGGCCAACTGCCTGTCGGCGCCCCTCAAGGAGCTCCAGTCCCAGCTGACCAGCCTTTGCTGGAGCATGGGCCAGCTGGCCCAGGGCAGAATGGTCAGCAAGCTGCACTGCCCCGGCGGGCTGTTTGAAGCCTACAACACCCTGGTGGAAAAGGAGTCCCAGGCTCTGGGCGGCCAAAGCCAGGAGGCCCCCGCCTGGGACGGCCCGGCCAACAGCTGGCGGTATCATCAGATTTTGTCCGCCATCAACCAGCTGCACATTATGGTTTTGGAGGTCAGCCCCGACGGGCAGATCGTCTTTGCCAACCCCCCGGCGCTGGAGGCCCTGGACGGGATGGACCGCCTGCCCTACGACCGGCCGGAACCCTATGAAAAGGAAGCTTTAATCGGCTATCTGTGTACCTTTTCCCAGGACCGGGGCGACCTGGAGCGAAGCGAGCTGCGCAGCGGACGCTTTCCCGTGCTGTACGAGCTGTTTGACCCGGACGCCGACTCCTGGTATAAAATCACCACCGATACCGTCCGGCTTGCCGACGGCTCCATGGGACTGCTGCACATGATCGACGACATCAGCGAGCGGAAGCGCTATGAGCGCCAGCTGGAGCTGAGTGTGATGACAGACCCCCTGACCGGGGCCTACACCCGCAAGGCGGGCGCCAAAAAGCTGGAGGAGCTGTTTGGACAGCGGTTTGTGTACAGCAACTGCGTGGCCTTTGTGGATGTGGACGACCTTAAGGTCATCAACGACCGGCACGGCCATACCGAGGGGGATTTTGCCCTGTGCACCGTCACGGACGTGCTTATGGGCTGTGTCCGCAAGGCCGACTGGGTGGTCCGGTACGGCGGCGACGAATTTTTGGTGTTTTTTATGGACTGCGACGTTCGCACAGCCGGGGATATTGTGGCCAGGATGTTCCAGCGGATGGAAGCGGTCAACCAGCAGGGCGGCAAGCCCTATCACATTTCCTTCAGCGCCGGGCTGTCCCTGATCACCGAGGAGATGGCCGAGGTGTCCGACCTCATCCAGGTCATCGACCGGGCCATGTACCAGGACAAGCTGCGAAAAAAGAAATATCCGGTCTGTACTTCCTGCCCGACCCAGGGATAACACCTCACATATCTTTGCGAAAGGCGCCCCCATCCTTTGGATGGGGGCGCCTAAACGTCATTGGGGCGGGACCGCCGGCTTATCCGGCAGCACGATGGCGGCGATGATGTAGGCCCAAAATCCAATAGACCACGCAAAGGCGGCCGCCGCCCACAGGATGCGCACAATGGCCGCATCAATGTTAAAATATTCCGCCACACCGGCGCAAACCCCGCAGATGACGCGTTTTTCCCGGATGCGGTAAAGCTTTCTCGGTTCCATAGGTTTCACCCTTTCTCAGGCTTTCTCAAAGGCTTCTTCAAAGCGGACGGTGACGCTGCCCATGCCGCAGTCCACGTCCAGCCGGCCGGGGGCGTCGGTGTTGTGGCTGCTTTTGTTGCCAAGGCCGGAGTACCGCTGGGTGCCGATGACCACGTCGCCCACCCCTACGTCCAGGGTATAGCCGTAGTCCTCCTCCGCCCCCCGGACGGTCATGTCGATGGAGCCCATGCCGCAGTCCAGGTCCGCCTTTTGGGTGTCCACCCCGCCTAGGTGCACCGCGCCCATGCCGCAGGAGACCTCCACCCGGGGCACCGACAGCCGGTCGATGCTGACCTCCCCCATGCCCACCTTCACATCGGCGCGGTCCCTGGCCCCCAGGGTGCTGGCCCGCAGGGTGCCCATGCCCACCTCCAGCTGGAGCTTGTCGGCCACAAAGTCCCGGGGCAGGGTGATGGTCACCCGGTCCCCGCCGCGGGAGCCGCCAAGCCACTGCCCGTACCGGACCCCCTTGGTGTCGATTTTCCAGGTGCCGTCCTCCACCCGGGAGGTCAGCCGAAAGCGAACCTGGCTGGCGCGGATGGAAAAGGTATCCCCCTCCTCAATGACCACCTCGGCCATTCCCAGGTCAAAGTCCAGGGAGGTGACGCCTTGGTAGCTCTCGCTGAGGGACCCGGTGCCCCAGTCGTCCCAGACCCGGCCGGCGGCGTTCCAGAAGTCGTCCCGGGTGGCGCCCATGACAAGGCCCACGGCCCCGATGACAAGGCCCAGGCAGATGAGGACCGTCGCAATGGTGCCGACGATTTTTGAAAAGAATTTCATGCCCCGTCCCCTCCTTTGTCAATGCGCAGCAGCCGCCGCACAAGGGATACAAGCCAGCGGATGAACCGCGGGACCACCCACACCGCCAGCCAGCCGCCCAGGATGCAGACAAGCAGCCCGACGCCCGCCATGACAAGGCCGCCGCCGATTTGCAGAAGCCCCGCGGCCGGGGCCGTCACCAGGGAAAAGGCCCCCCGGACAACGGCGGCCACGCCCCCCGCCAGCAGGCCGACAAATCCGCCCAGCAGGCCCACCGCGCCGCCCAGGACGGCGCCCAGGATGCCGATGACAAGGCCCACGGCCGCGGCCAGCAGGGGCCAGCCGAAAAAGAGGACCAAAAAAATGATGACCACGGTCCGCCAGGGGTTGCGCTCTCGCCTGGGGGCGATGGGGGTGTCCGGCGGGGACGAGCCGCCGCCCTGGCCCCGGC
>CALGIL010000399.1 GCA_937914895.1 uncultured Angelakisella sp. | reverse complement strand
CAGTGTATAACAAAATAATGATATCATATTTTTCATAAGCTATGGTTTCTAAAATAAATTTTTTTGTCCACATTACCAAATATCATCTCCCAGCCGGACATAAACCGACGCCTGAAATACGCCGTCTTTTGCCTCAAACCTTGCCCTGCCGCCGTACTTCTTTGCCACTGCCGCCACTGAGGAAAGTCCTACGCCTTCACCCTCGCGTTTGCTGGAAAGAAACACACCGTCCTTTTCCCAGATGTTACCGTTAAAGCTGTTGTCTGCCGTTATGGTCAGAGTGCCGTATTCCAGACGGCTGTTCAGGCGGATAAACCGGGCTCCGTTTTCCATCCGCCTGCACGCTTCCACGGCGTTTTCCAGCAGATTGCCCACGATGATGCACAGGTCGCTTTCCACCGTATCGTCAAGCTCCCCCGGAAGAGCAAATTGCAGGGAGGATTCAATGCCTTCATTGCGGGCGGCCGCCGCGTAATAAGCCGCCACCGCGTTCACCGCATAGTTTTCACACAGCCGGATGTCCTTGTCCGAGGGGATATTGCCAAGCAGCGTGTCGATATAGACACCAAGCTTTTGGCTGTCCCCCCGCGCGTTCATCTCCCGCAGAACGGTAAGCTGATGGCGCAGGTCGTGGCGCTGGGCTTTGACCGCCGCGTCGTTTTCAGCCATTTTCTGATATTGCAGCCTTTGCAGTTCCAGTTGGCGGGCGGCGGCAGCCATTTCGTATTCCAGACGGGCTTTTTCCGCTGCTGTGCGCACCGATTCCCGCACATAATAGCCGCTGACAAGGCCCAAGGCAATGACAAAGGCCAGCGCGCCAAGCTGGAAAAACACCGTCAGCACATCGGTCAGACGCAGCCAGTAGTTGAGCACCTCCAGAACCGTGGAGGCCGCCAGCAGGATCACGGCCGGCGCAAACCGCCCGGCCGCAGGGTTGCGGTAACGGAAATGCTCCCATACCAGACAGCCGGCGAACACCACAAACCCTAAGGGCGCAATGATATGGAACCAGTACAGACTCCTGGTAAAATCCATCAGGCCGGAAAGCTGCAAGGTAAGAGCGGCGGCTACGGAAACATAATGCACCACCAGCAGGATCCGGAATGGCAGCCTGCTTTTAGGATTCAAAACTACCAGCCCAAAATTCAGAAACGGAATGGTCACTGTAAACAAGCCCACGTAAGCCATGGTGTACAGCAGCGAGGGATACGGCAGCAAAAAGGCGGTCAGGTCGCATTCACCCAGCACCCAGATGCCCGCCGACAGGGAAAACAGCCCCAGCCACAAAAAGGAGAAACCGGAAGAAACCCGGCTGACGATGGTCAGGGACACCAGAACCATGGCCAGCCCGATGAAAATCAAAATGAGGGAAAACAGCAAGGAAAAGCCGTTTTCCCGAAACTGATCCGCCAGAAGCGCCGCTTCGTTGCCCACCGCAAGCGGCGGAAGGGAAAGGGTGCTGCGCTGTGTCGGCGACAAATATTCGATGCGCAGCGACACAGTTCCTTCCTTATCCGGAAGAGGGACGGTAGCGAGGATGGTAGGCGGGTCGTTCATATAGGGCGGATAACTGCCCTCCTGTCCGCACTCATAGGCCAAAACGCCGTCGATATACAGCCGCAGGGGAGCAAACACCGACTTGATGAGCAGGCTGTCCCCGGGCCGCACCTCCGCTGCGGCAGTCAGTGCAACCGGCGTCCTGGGCGCAAGGCGGTCAAGCTTGGCGGGTAAAACGACTGCCTCCGGCTCCCCGCCGTCTATTTGCATCGTCACACCGGAAAGATGGCGCACCGGTTCCATATAGGATGCGGAAAGCAGTCTGTCTCTCAGGGAAAACCACACCAGTACGGTCAGCGCCGCCCCCAACAGGACCACGCAGACGGCCAGATGTTTCGTCTGTCTATGCTTCATACCCCGCTCCCTCTAGCCGTGCGGAACAGGTAATCCTCATAAGCTTTTGCCGCTTTTTTGATATCCTGCCGCCGGATATAGACCTTGTCCCCATTTTTCATGGTAAAGGTTTTCAGTTCCTGATCCACCCCCCTGACATAGCGAAGATTGGCGATATAGCTGTGGTGGCAGCGCAAAAAGGTATCGGGAAGCAGCGGCTCAATGGCATTAAGCTTGACCGTCTGGCTGGTGCGCAGAACGCCCGCCGCGGTGTTGACCGCAACCGAGTGGTTTTGCTGTTCAAAATAAAAGATGCCATCCAGCGGGATTTCTCTTTTTTCTCCGCTGATCAGCAGGGATATGTAAGCGGCGGAGCGGCGCTTCATACGGGCCAGCTCCAGCGTTTCCCGCACATCTTTGACAGTGACCGGCTTTTCCAGATATTTAAGCGCGCCCAGCCGGTAACTTTCCAGGGTATGGTCGGGGCTGGTGGTGGTAAAGGCCAGGGTCACCGTGTCATCCTCCCTGCGGATAACGGCGGCAGCCTCCACCCCCCGCATCCCCGGCATATAAATGTCCATAAAAATCAGATCGTATCGCCCCGGCGAGAAAGCCGCCAGCAGTTCTTCACCGGAAGAAAACGGGGCGCAATCGGCGGGAATGCCGCTTTGATAAATACACTGCAGCAGCAAAGCGGCATCTTCGGCCAGATCCTCGCAGACGGCAACCTTGAGCGGCGTTTCCAACGCCTCCCCTCCCTTCGACAAATTCATTGGTTTTCTTTATTTTACCATAGGCGGAAAAGCCATATGCCATATTTTTAGTTTTTGTCAAGTACTAAATTCGTTGGAGCGTCCAGCATGTTCAGAACTACCGATTTTTCAGGCAAAATTTTATGATTTGAATGTAGGGCAATGTGTAAAAAGCTTTTTGTCAGGGCAGTTTGCGCTCTTTCAAACAGGGAAAAAGGTCATATAAAAATACTTTGACAAACTGAAAAGGAGGTTTTGCAAATGGAAAAGGATGTGCGCCGTTATTTTTACAGCTATATCATGCGGCAGACGGAAAACATCTCCCACCTTGTCCGTATCGCCAACGAGCTTTACCGCGGGGGCGTGACCGATATGGATACCCTTTGCGAACTGCTGGAAAACCATCCGGGAAAAGTTCGTTCTATCCGCAATATCGGCGAAAAGAGCGTAATACTGGCACAGGAGGTCTGTAAGGCGTATCGCCAAGAGAGGGGCGACTCTGTTTGAGGAGCTTCTATTGTCTCAAGGATGATAAAAAGGAAAACTATAAGGAGGAGACGCATATGAATCATCGCAAACCATTCCAACGGCTCCTGGCAATGGCGCTGTCCATCGTTATGGTGCTGGGCATGACGCCGTTGACGGCGGTGGCGGTGGAAGCTGCGCCCCGCGGAGAAATCATCGCCTGGGAAATGCTGCCCGATACGGCGGGAGAACGGGCAGTACCCCCGGGTACATCATTGGAGGATTTGAATTTACCGGATACTCTCTCCGCCACGGTGCGTCTTGGGACGGATGAGCAAAATTCCGCCACGGTAGGGGAGTTTGTATATGCCCCCGCCCCGGCAGCCGTTGATATCCCTGTAAGCTGGACATCCGCGCCGGACTATGACAGAGACAGGCCGGGTACATACCAATTCACCCCTGAACTTGCGGAGGGCTATACCCTGGCGGCAGGAGGAGTCCTGCCGGAAATAACCGTGACGGTGGCGGTGGAAA
>CALGIL010000398.1 GCA_937914895.1 uncultured Angelakisella sp. | reverse complement strand
CGTGGAAAGGTCCACCTCCCGTTTGTCCATGGTCTCGCTGACAGATGCCAGCGTCAGCATGCCGCCCACCATGCGGGCCAGCCGCATAATTTCCTGCTGGGCGCTTTGGAGCAGCTCCGCAGCCTCCGTATCCTGCAGCCCTTCGCCCATATCCTCCAAAATTTCCGTCGCCGTCTGTATGTTGACGGAGATGACCGTCAGCGGCGTGCGCATCTCGTGGGAGGTGTTGGACAAAAACTCCGTTTTTGCCCGGCTGGTCCGCTCCAGAAGATGATTTTGCTCATCCAGCTTTTTCTGCTGCTCGTTATACAGCTTAAAGTGGAGGTAGAGCATGGCGCCAAGCACGGTGCTGACCGACACAAAGCCCACGATGACATCGGTGAGCAGGGCCTGCTCCGTATCCCAGGCATGAACCCACCCGGGGTGACGAAAGGCGATGACGCAGACCGCAAGGTACAGAAGAATTTCCAGGGCGGACATCGCAATGGCCCGCTTCCCCTCCAGCATCAGGATGGTAAAGGCCACCGCGAACACGAAAAAGCTGGGCATTCCGCTGTGGTAGCCCCCCGCCGTAAAAAACAGGATGGGGAACAGCACCATAAAAATGGCCGCAATGGTGATGAGATAGCACAGCTGGTACCGGCCGGTCCGCTGGGAATAGCAGAGCAGGGCAAAGGAGAGGCCCGCCGAAACAAAATTCACCGCGATATTCCAAAGCCCCGCGCCCGTCCCCATCCCGATCAGCGCCATGGCCAGGCTGATGCCCGTACCGCCCATGGCCAGCACATTGAAGAGCCGCACCCGAAAGTCAAGGCGCTTGTCTAAAAAGCGCCTGCCGATCAGGGAAAGAAATCGATTCATTTGTCACGCTCCCGATCCGCAGATTCAGGCTTGCGCCCGTTTCTTCTTCGTCCGTCCTCCGGGCGGGCGGCATCCCTGGGGATCAGCCACACCCCCGCTATTTTTTGCGCGCCCGCAATACGGCCGCCCGCACAGTGATGGGCTACCATCCGGGGCGTAAGGCCCCACTGCTCCGCCGCTTCTTTTACGCTGACATATTCCATATTGAAGTCCTCTTAAAAACCATCTTTTTGTTTATTATATTTCCTTATAAAGAAATTTTCAAGAAGCAAAAGAGTTGGCGTATGGGAAGAAGCATGGACGCATCCGTGATAGCCACAGGATATTTTCCTGTAAAAAACCTGCATTTCCGCAGTGGGCAAATTCTGCCCTTGCGGGGGGATTATATTGATAAGGTCAGATGATGGATGGAGATAGGCTTAAAGGACTTTGTCCCCCTTGAAGGTGGAACGGTAACCGGGTACGATTTATATGAATTTTGCGGGGCACAGTGTGAAATCCTTGTGTTGGAAAGCCTTTTACGCCTCCGGCGAGGTGCCCTCCGGGGGTGATGCCCTGTCGGGCGGGGCTTTGGATTTATCAAATGTATCGCTTCTTTACATTATGGGACATAGTCCCAAACCCTCTTCCGCCTCCGGCGGGGCCCCCTTTCTGCTGGCAGAAAGTTGGAGAGGGACAGCAAGAGGTGTGCTGATGTTTTAACGCAATCATTATCTTATCATGGGGCTAACCTTCGCAAAGACCACCAAA
>CALGIL010000397.1 GCA_937914895.1 uncultured Angelakisella sp. | reverse complement strand
ACCTGAACTATCAGGCCCGGGTGGACAGCCACAGCGCAATTTTTGTCCCCGCCGGGACCTGGCATAACGTCCTTAACTGCGGACCCGCGCCCCTGAAGCTGTATTCCATTTACGCACCGCCCCATCATCCCCATGGGACCGTGCACACCACCCGAAGGGCGGCGCAGCTGGCCGAGGGCTGAAGCAAAGGCTGAAAGCCAGGGGAGCGGGATTTTTGCAAGGCAATGCGGGCCGCCCCACGCCGGGGGCAGGCCCGCATTGCCTTGAATCATGTGACAGGAGCGTGCGGTTGACTGTGAGGACTGTTTTGTCCGCCTGGGCGGACGGGCGTCGGGGACACCCGTCCGTGCTCCCAGGCACTTGCGGAAGATTGGAAAGGTGAATGTCAGTGGCGGGAGGGCGCCGCCGCCAGCATGGCTGTTGTAAATCCCCCTCCGCGCTGCCGGCATGCCGCCGGGGGCCTGCGGTGCCCCGCGGCCGGGCTTCCGGCACTTTCGCGGGCTTTTGCCGTGTGGACTGCTTGACGTCCCCTGAGGTTCGACTTCTTTGCGCCCTCAATAACAGGTTATGCCGACGCCGCGGATCGGCCCCCGGCTTTTGGCGGGGTGGGTCGAAGAATGTCGAAAACAGGACGGGGAGACAGGCCGAAGGGGGGCGCCGCCGACAGCTTTCGACAAAAAGCCCGCCGTAAATTTTTTTGGATGCCCGTGGGTACTATGTGCTGGCGGGGGCAGAAAGGGCTCCTCCTCCCGGTGGATTCCACAGGAAAAAGCGCCGCACATCCCTGGATGTGCGGCGCTTTGGCTGCCCGGAAAAGCCTGAGTCAGACGATGTTGACCCCGCCGCTTGCATAGCCCGTAAGGGTGTTAAGCAGAGAAACACCGGACGCCGTAATGTCGAAGACCATAAGGAGCCTGGTGCCGGCGGTGACAGGGATGCTCAGACCGGAAAGGGTGCCGGAGGCGATGTCGCCAATGCTGATGATGCCGCCCAGCGTCGGAGAAAGGGAAACGTCGGTTCCGGCGATGGGTGAGAACGTATTGTCGGGCGTGGTGGACTGGTAGAGCTGTGCGTGAACGGTCACAGTTGTGCCCACCAGCGACAGGCCCAATACAGTGCTGAAGTAGGCCGTAATGTCTGTGATGGTGCCGGCCCTGGGCACGGAGAAAGCCATATTTGCCAGCAGTCCGGCCGAACCGGTCAGGTCGATGGTGGCCCCCAGAATGTTGGGCAGGACGGTGCTGTTGCCAAAGGCCACAACGGCAGGCAGCCCGGCAAGGCCCAGCGCGATGGATGTGGGTGCCACAGGCAGGCCGGACGCAAAGGGAATGATGGCTCCGCCGCCGGCTGCGCCGGTTGCGCCGGTAGCACCGGTAGCGCCCGTAGCGCCCGTAGCGCCAGTAGCTCCAACAGGACCTTCAGGGCCGGTAGGCCCGGTAGGACCAATGGGACCTTCAGGGCCGGTAGGACCAGTGGCGCCGGTAGCGCCGGTCGCTCCAACAGGGCCTTCAGGACCGGTCGCACCAGTAGCACCGGTAGCACCAGTAGCACCGGTAGCACCAGTAGCCCCGGCAGGACCTTCAGGACCGGTAGCGCCGGTAGCGCCGGTAG
>CALGIL010000396.1 GCA_937914895.1 uncultured Angelakisella sp. | reverse complement strand
GGGTTTTGCCACTTTTGCCCGGACAAAAGTGGGGAAAAGTTACCTCGGTTACAAAACGTGGCAATGGGAAAAAGCACCCGCAGGGCCCCCCCGGCAATCTTTGGTACCTTTCCATTGCTGGAAAGTAACCAAACAAAAGCCAGCCCACGCCACGACCGGGGCGGACAACAGGAATGCTATGCCCATAAGGGCCGCCCGACAGGACACGAAAAAACCCCCGGAGGGAGGCCATTATCCGGCAGGACAAAAACAGGAAACTTCTTCCAACAGCCGCAAAAGCCTGTGCTTTTTAAAAAGAGATGCAATAAAAGAAAGCTTTTTTCACACATACTAAAAATGAGGAGGCACAAAAGGGGGTCGCGAAAAACGCAAATGTTCATCGTGTTTTCCACAGACGGCTGTGAGAGGATAGGATGGACCCGTACGGATGTGAGCCATCCAGAACAACAAAGGAGGGCATGACCCGTGAAGCGACAACTGCTTGCGCTGGAGGAAGAACAAAAGGTGCGCCGTTTGGTGGCTGCGGCACTCAAACGGATTGGCCTGAAGATACCGGATACCCAGGACCCGGCCCTGGAGGACCAGGTGGAGGTCCAGGTGGAGATTACCATGCCGGGGGACCCGGCGGACACGGAGCCCAACCCCATTCGCCTTTGCGCCACCATGGAACAGCTGCGGTGCAGGTTTGAGCGGGAGGAACTGACGCCGGACCAGCAGGTCTACGACAACATCCGGGTGGACAGCCTGCGCCGCCAGCTTTGGGTGGACGGCGAAAGGGTGGACGTCACCCCCCGGGAGTTTGACCTCTTATGCTATTTTTTGCGGCACCGGGGCCTTGCCCTGACCCGCAACCAGCTGCTGGACGGGGTTTGGGAAATCGGCTTTCAGGGGGATGTGCGCACGGTGGACACCCATGTCAAGTGCCTGCGGGCCAAGCTGGGTTCCTTTGGGCAGCGCCTGGTTACCCTGCGCAAGGTTGGGTATAAGCTGGAATGGGATGAATAGCTGCTGGAAAGTAGAAAATAGTAGTACGGCAGCCGTTTAACCGCAAACCTGAAAAAACGGCGGGGACGGGAGTAAAGCGCAATGTGTGCGCCATTTCCCGTCCCTGCTATTTTCCAGCAACTAATTTCTGGCCACTAAACGGTAGAAATCCCGGGGAGAATCGTATATACTGGAACAGGCCGCAGCCCCTGCGGCAGACTACCCCACGGAGGCGCCAACATGGATTATCCCCGGCAGACAAACGGCGGCGGGAACTCCCCCCTGGAGGTCCGGCACGAAAAAGAAGCCCTGAGCAGGACCCTGTCCTGTCTGGGGCTTGGTCTGCTGCTGTTTCTGCTGACGGCCAGGGGGGTGTCGCTGCTGGTGGGGCTGCTGCGGCAGCGGGGGATTTTGCAGGCCGCCGCGCTGACCCCCATCGCCCTGCAGCTGCTCAACCTTATCGCCTACATCCTCAGCCTGCTGGTGCCCATCCTGGCGGTGCCGGCGCTGCTGGGCCGGCCGGTGCGGTCCATGGTGCCCCTGGCGGTGCCCCATCCCCGGTTTTTTCTGCCGGCCATGGGGCTGACGCTGGGGGTGGCCGCGGGAATCAACCTGCTGTCCTCGCTGCTGCTGTACTACATCCAGCAGCACTTCGGCGTCGCCCTGCCGGCATATGCCCCCCAGTTTTTTGGGGGATGGGCCTCCTTTCTGCTGACGGTGCTGTCCTCGGCGGTGTTCCCCGCCGTTTTGGAGGAGGCGCTGTTCCGGGGGCTGGTGCTGCACAGCCTGCGCCCCTTTGGGGACGGCTTTGCGGTGGCGGTGTCGGCGGTGCTGTTTGCCCTTTGTCACACCACCGTGGGCCAGTGGCTCCCCGCGTTTATCATCGGGCTGTGCCTGGGGTGCTTTGTGGTGCGGTCCGGGTCGGTGCTGACCGGCATGATCATCCACTTCGTCTATAACCTTATGGTCACCCTGGTGTCCATGGGCGGCTATTTTGGCGGGGAGGAGCACCAGATGCTGGGGACCCTGCTGATGGTGGGCCTGTCCCTGGTGGCCTGCCTTGTCTCCTACATTGTCCTCAGCGAGCGGTACGGGTCCATTTTCCGGCTTCGGGACCGGGGGGGCCCGCTGTCCGGGGGACAGCGTCTGGGGGCGGTGTTCACCAATATCCCCGTTTTGATGGCGGCGGCCATGCTGCTGTACACCACCCTGTCCCCGGTGGTGGGGGGTGCCATACCATGAGGCCGGGCGTCCACCGGGTCTTTATGGAGATGGCCCTGGAGGAGGCCCGGTGTGCCGGTGCCCGGGGTGAGGTGCCGGTGGGGGCCGTGCTGGTCAAAAACGGGGTGGTCATCGCCCGGGGGGGCAACACCCGGGAGGGGGCGGGGGACGCCCTGGGCCACGCCGAGCTGGAGGTCATCCGGGAGGGCTGCCGGGTGCTGGGGGGCTGGCGTCTTAGCGGCTGCACCCTGTATGTCACCCTGGAGCCCTGCCCCATGTGCGCCGGGGCCTGCCTGAATGCCCGGCTGGACCGGGTGGTCTATGGCGCGGCCGACCCGGCGGCGGGGTGCCTGGGCAGCAAGATCAATCTGTTTGACCTGGACTTTGCCCAGCGGCCCCGCATTGTGGCGGGGGTATTGGAAGAGGAATGCGGCAGACTGCTGGCCGATTTTTTTGCGGACAAGCGGTAGACGGAGGAAAACATGGACAAAATCAAGATGATGAAAACCCGCCCCGGGGCCGTGCTGCCCGCGCGGGCGACCCAGGGCAGCGCCGGGTACGACCTCAGCGCCGCCATCGACGGACCCATGACGGTGGAGATGGGGGGCACCACCCGGGTCCCCACCGGCATTGCCATCCAGCTGGAGCCGGGGACGGTGGGGCTGGTGTTTGGCCGCAGCGGCCTTGGGACCAAGCACGGCGTCACCATGTCCAACGGGGTGGGGGTCATCGACAGCGACTACCGCGGCGAGATGGTGGTCAGCCTGACCTGCCGCCATACCCAGCCCTATACCGTCCGGCCGGGGGACCGCATTGCCCAGCTGGTCATTGTGCCGGTGCTGACCCCCCCGGTGGAGGAAGTGACGGAACTGGACGAAACCGACCGGGGTGCCGGCGGCTTTGGCTCCACGGGAAAGTAGCGGGAGTGGCCGAAGCACAAAGGGTTGGCGTCCTCCGATCCCGCGGCACAGCGGCCCCGGGGTGCGCCCCGCACCGAATCCCTCGCGGCGGCGGCAAGTCTCCGGGCCGAGGCGGCCATCCGTACAAACAGAGCAAGGAGAGCACCATGGAGCTGATTTTGGCATCCCAGTCGCCCCGGCGGCGGGAGCTTCTCGGGATGATCACAGAGGATTTTACCGTCCGGGTATCCCAGGCGGACGAAACTTTGACCCCCGGCGTCACCCCCGAGGAGGGGGTCAAATCCCTGGCCCTGCGCAAGGCACAGGCGGTGGCCGACGCCCTGCCCCACGGCCCGGGGCAGGCCCCCGGGGGCTGGTGCGTGGTGGGGGCGGACACCCTTGTGGTCATCACCGGGGAGATTTTGGGCAAGCCAAGGGACCATGACGACTGCGTGGCCATGCTCCGGCGCCTGTCCGGACGGGAGCACACCGTCTACACCGGGGTGGCGGTCCTCACCTCCGGGGGGGCGTCCCGGGTGTTCTGCGAGGCCACCCAGGTGCAGTTTTACCCCCTTACCGAGGAGGAGATCCAGGACTACGCCGCCACCGGGGAGCCCTACGACAAGGCGGGGGCCTATGGCATCCAGGGCCGGGGCGGGGTGCTGGTGCGGGGCATCCACGGGGATTTTTACAATGTGATGGGTCTGCCGGTGGGGCGGCTGTACCGCAGTCTGCGGGAGCTGGGGGCGCTGTAATTTGTCCCCACTTGGAAACATCGCCTTTTTCCGACAAAAATTCATACATTGGAAACAAAAAACCCGGCAAAACGCCCCGCGGCTTCCTTGTGAAACGGCGCCGGATAGGGTATAATAGCCGCAAGGCTCCTCGCTTTGCACCAGTGGCTGGTTTTAATGGGGTGTGGCCCCAAATCCTCCTACGCCTCCGGCGGGGGTGCCTACGGGGGATTTTTGCGCCCTACCGGGCGGGGCCTGCGCTTTTGCCAAAGTTTGTTTCTATACTCTAGGGACGGGGTCCCGGACCCTCTTTGCCCTCCGGGCAGGCCCCC
>CALGIL010000395.1 GCA_937914895.1 uncultured Angelakisella sp. | reverse complement strand
GATTTCTCCGGCACTTTGGGAAAAAGGCCGGCTGGTGTTTACCCTGGGCGCGGTCTTCAGCATGTTCATCCCCATTTATGCGGCAGGGAAAAAATACGAATAGCCTAAAAAAAGAAGCGGCCCCCAAAGCGGCAAAGCCGGCCCCCACAGGCCCTTACCGCTTGGGAGGCCGCTTTTTCTTGCGCACGGAGTAGCCAAAGGACCCAAGGCGCTTGCCCAGGGCAAAATATTCGCCGTGGCAGTAGGCCAGCAGCTGGCAGCGGTCCAGCCGCAGCTTGCCCGCGGGGTCCACGGCCTCCTCAGCCACCTCCACCCCCACAATGTCCGCCAAAAACATGTCGTGGGTGCCTAGGGGCACGATGTCGGTCACCCGGCACAGGATGGACACCGGGCTTTCGTCCAGCTGGGGGCAGCAAAGGGGTGGGGCAGGGGCCGGTGTCAGCCCCATGGCTGCAAACTTGTCCAGGTCCCGCCCAGAGCGCACCCCGCAGAAGTCCGCCGCCCGCACCAGGGGGACGGTGGTCAGGTTGACGATAAACTCCCCCTGCGCCCGGATGATGCCGTAGGAGTGGCGCTGGGGCCGCAGGGAGATATAGGTTTTGGGCGGACCCGAGCTGAGGATGCCGGTCCAGGCCACCGTCAGAATGCCCGGGGCCTCCATGGTGCCGCAGGTGACCAGGGTGGGGGGCACCGGGGCCAGCAGCGCCCCGGGCTTCCAATGCTGTTTTTTCATGTGCTGCCTCCTTTGTGGCTGAGGGTACGGCGAAAATGGTGCCGGGCGGCCCCCCACAGGCGCATAAAGGAGGACACCAGCAGCACCCCCGCCGCCAGGGCCCCGGCGACGCCCAGGGTGTGGATGCCGGTGGTGATGAATAGGTCGATTTCCCCGGCGATGCAGTGCTCCATGGTGTAGTAGATGCCCCCGCCGGGGACAAAGGGCAGCAGCCCCACCAGAATAAAGCCGGTGGCGGGCTGCTTGCAGACCCGGGGAAGCCAAGGAGAAAAAGGACCCGCCGCCAGGGTGGCCACAAAGGAGCGGGAGATGTCCCCGGACAAAGGGGCGGCCAGCAGGTAGACAAGCCAGCCCACGGCGGCGCCCAGGGGCGCCAGCACCAGCATTCTGCCGCGGAGGTTAAAGATGAAGCAAAAGGCCGCGCCGGCCAAAAAGGCAAACAGGCAGGGCAGCAGATACAGCCGAAACAAATCCATAGTCAGCCCCCCAGCACCGGCCGCAGCAGGGTAAGGGCAAAGCCGCTCCCCAGGGCGATGGCCGCGCCGATTAAAAAGGATTCGATAAAGCGGATGATCCCCGCCAGCAGGTCCCCCGCAATGATGTCCCGCATAAAGCTGGTCAGGGCCAGCCCCGGCACCAGGTTCATCAGGGCGCCGATGATCATCAGGTCCAGGTTTTGGCCCAGCCCCCAAAACCGCAGCAGCAGGGCGGTTACCGCCGCCGCAAAGCTGGCGGCCAGATGGACAAAAAAGGTGTTGGTCCGCAGGCGGATCATCATGTGCCGCACGGGAAAGATGGCCAGGCCGCAAAGACTTGCCCCGACGCTGTCCCACCAATTGCCGCCGAAAATAAAGGTAAAGCTGAAGCCCACCAGGCCACAGGCCAGCGCCTGGGCCCACAGCGGCCACACCGGCAGCCGGCGGCAGGCCTCCAGGTCCCGCTGGATCTGCCCATAGCCGGGGCAGTCCCGGCAGACCCGGCGGCAGAGGTCGTTGGCCGCGCCCACCCGGGACAGGTCGGTGGACTGGGCGGACATCCGCCGGATTTGGCTGTGGCTGTGGCCCTCCCCGTCGGTAAAGGAGATGATGATGAGGGAGGGGATGACAAAGACCTGGCAGCCGGCCACGCCATAGGCGCGAAAAATCCGCTGGACGGAATCCTCCACCCGGTAGATTTCGCCGCCGTTTTCCAGCAGCAGGACCGCAATGTCCGCCGCGCTGTTTAGAAGCTGGTCCCGACTCATATCGGAACGCTCCTCCGCCATGGCCATCCCTCCGGTAACAAAGTCATAAAATTTCATCCCAGGGGCACAGCCCCGGGCGCTTTGCAGCCGTGCCGCCGCAGATGCCAAGTGGATGCGGCATCCCCCGGGGCCGCGGCCCCGGGCCGGCCGCTGAAACGAAGGATTGCGGCGCCCCTGCGGATATTATAGCAATTTTTAGGGAAAAAGCAACGGTTTTGCGCCCTTGGGGGTGTGCCGCCCCAGAGCCGTGCGGCATAGGATGGGGATGAAATCTAATGAAAGGAGCGCAGCGCGTTGAGAAACAATTATGGAATGAATCCCTGTGCCTGTGTGCCCATGGGGAGGCGGTCCGGCGTGGGAATGTCCTCCGAGCCCATCGACACCTACCCCCTGGCCATGGCCTATGTCCCGTGGCAGACATGGGGGAATGTGTTCGACTGTGAGGAAGCCTTGGCAAACGGGACCATCTTCCCTGATTTGGTCCTGCCGTTTTTGGGAAAGGGGGGAACCTGCCGTGGCTAGAGGCGCGGATTCCCTGATGAGGCAGCTGCAGGCGGCGTCCTTTGCGGTGGACGACCTCAAGCTGTACCTGGACACGCACCCCACCGACCCCAGAGCCCTGGAGCAGTACTGCCGCTGCAGAGACATCCACGGCATGGTGGCCGCCAAGTATGTGGCCGAGGTGGGCCCCCTGACCGCGGAAGACGTCCCCTGCGACGGGCGCTGGACCTGGGTGGATGCCCCCTGGCCCTGGGAAGGAGAGGTGTGACCCATGTGGACCTATGACAGAAAACTGCAGTATCCGGTTAAGATTGCCCGGCCCAACGCGGCCGCCGCAAAGGTTATCATCAGCCAATTCGGCGGGCCCGACGGCGAGCTTGCCGCCTCCCAGCGCTATTTGTCCCAGCGTTACAGCATGCCCTACCGGGAGGTGGCCGGCCTGCTGACCGACATCGGCACCGAGGAGATGGCCCATATGGAGATGGTCTGCGCCATTGTCCACCAGCTGACCCGCGACCTGACCATCCAGCAGATTGAGGAGGGCGGGCTTGCCCCCTACTTTACCGACCACACCGTGGGTCTGTGGCCCCAGGCGGCCTCGGGCACGCCCTTTTCCGCCACCGTGTTTGCCTCCAAGGGCGACCCCATCACCGACCTCCACGAGGACATGGCCGCCGAGCAGAAGGCCCGCACCACCTACGACAATCTGATCCGCCTGGTGGACGACCCGGATGTGCTGGACCCCCTGCGGTTCCTCCGGGAGCGGGAGATCGTCCACTTCCAGCGCTTTGGCGAGGGCCTGCGCATTGTCCAGGACCACCTGGACGCACAGAACTTCTACGCCTTCAACCCGGCCTACGACCGATAGGAGCCCCAACCAAAACGTCCCCTGCCCGGCGGGTGGGGGATATTTTTTGTGCTTTGGCAGAAAAGGGGACAGGCCCCCTGCCTTTGGACGCACCCGGACCCATGTGTCCAAAGGGTCGGACGGACCCGCCGGGCGGCGGCCAAACCGCTGCCAAACCGCCCTTTGCCCGGCGCAGACAAGACTTGGCACAGGCTTTGCTTATACCATAATTGGATGCGGGAAAGGGGGAAGGGACCATGGGGGATGTGCCAAAAAAGCGGGAGGGGCTGCGGCTTTTGATGCTCAACCTGTTTTACTGGGCCTCGGCGGGAGCCTATTCTCCCTTCCTCAGCGCCTACTTTACGTCCAGGGGCGTCTCCGGCTTTGGCACGGGGATCCTCATGGCCATCGGGCCCGTGGCGGCCATCCTCATCCAGCCCCTGTGGGCCGTTGTCAGCGACCGGACGGGGCGCCCAAGGCTGATTTTGATGCTGGTCACCGTGGGGGCGGCGGGTTCCTCCCTTTTATATTACACGGGCAGCCGCTTTTCCACCCTGTTTTTGTCCGCGGCCTGCTTTTCAGCCTTTTTTCAGGCGTTGCTGCCTTTGTGCGACGCCATTGTCCTCCAGCGTGCCGCCCAGGGCGGCCTGGACTTTGCCAAAATCCGTCTGGGCGGGACCCTGGGATATGCCGCGGTGGTCTTTGGCACCGGGTTTTACCTGGACCGGCACCCGTCCGCCCAGTTTGCCCTGACCTTTGGCATTCTGGCGCTGCTGCTTCTGTTTGAGCTGCAGCTGCCCAAAAGCCTGGACAAAAAAGCGCCGGAGCCCGCCCCTGCCGAGGAGACAGCCCCCCGGGAGGAGCCCGCCCCCGGGCCGCCGCGCCGCGGGGCGGTCTTTACCACCCGCGAGGCCTATTTTGTCCTTGCCTTCGCCTTTATCATCCAGCTGGGCCTGGGTTTTTCCGGCTCCTTTTTGGGGGTGTATGTGGTGGAGCTTGGGTACAGCGCCAGCCTCATCGGCATCCTCAGCTGCATCTCCGCCCTCAGCGAGGTGCCCATCCTGCTGTTTGCCCGGCGCATCCTCCGGCGCCTTGGCGCGGTGCCCATCCTGGCGGCCTCCGGGGTCCTCATGTCCCTGCGCATCTTTTTGACGGGCGTGGGCCTCATTCCCGCGTTTGTGGCGGCGCAGCTTTTGCAAAGCGTCACCTATATGACCGCCTACCTCTGCTGTACCACCTACATATCCGGCCACGTGCACCCCGGCAGGGCCTCCCAGGGGCAGAGTATCCTGGCGGTGGTGCAGACGGGCCTTGCCGCCGTCACCGCCAACCTGGCCGGCGGGTTTGCCGCCCAGTGGCTGGGCACCCAAACGGCCTACTATGCGGCCGCCTGCGCAATTTTTGTTTCCTCCGTTTTGGTGATGCTGGCACACAGGGTGTACCTAAAGCGCTCCGCCGTGCCTGTTTCATAGACAAATACCTGGAAGGAGAGTGGGGCAGTATGCCTAAAGCAACTGTAAAAGACGTGCTGGAGCACGCCACAAAGCACCGGTACGGTGTCGCCGCCGTCAACACGCTGAACATTGAGACGGTGAAGTATGTCATCGAGGCGGCCCAGCGGGAAAAAATGCCCGTCATCGTCCAGTTTTATCCGGGGTTTCAGGACTACACCAGCCTGAAGCATCTGGCCTTTTGTGCCTGCGATATGGCCGAAGGGGCGACGGTTCCCGTGGCGGTACACCTGGACCATTCCAGCAGCTACGACATTGCGGTCAGCGGCATCCGGGACGGCTTTCCCTCGGTGATGGTGGACGGTTCGGTGCTTTCCTATGGGGAAAACGCAGCCATGACCAAGGCCGTTGTCCGGGTGGCCCATGTCTTTGGCGTGGATGTGGAGGCGGAGCTGGGCCACGTGGGGGATGCCTCCCGGGAGGAGGACATGGACAACACGGACCTTTACACCCCGGTGGAGCAGGCCGTGGCCTTTGTGGAGGAAACGGGCTGCGACGCCCTGGCCATTGCCGTGGGCAACGCCCACGGGCCCTATGTCAAAACGCCCAACCTGGATTTTGACAGGATCAGGGCCATCCGGGCGGCGGTGGACATCCCCCTGGTGATGCACGGCTGCTCCGACATCCCCGACGCCCAGCTGCAGATGGCCGTCAACCTGGGGATGAGCAAGTTTAACATTGCCACGGAATACTTTCGGGCCATGTACCGCGCGCTGGAAAAAGAGATAGCGGCCAAAACCTTTGACGGCAGCGCCGTGGGGCTGATGATGCACATCAGGGAACCCATGATCCGGTTTGTGGCCGAGAAGATCCGGCTGCTCAATCCCAACGGGTTTTCCCTATAACGCAGACGCTGGAGGAATGGTGTGAGAAAGGTATTGATTGCGACCCACGGCTATCTGGCGGACGGCATCAAAAGCTCCGTTTCCATCCTGACGGGAAAGGAGAGCTGCGTCACCTGCATTAACGCCTACGTGGACGAACGCGACTATTCCGGGGACCTTGCCGCCTTTATCGAAGGGGTGGGGCCGGAGGATGAGGCCGTTATTTTTACGGATATTTACGGGGGCAGCGTCAACCAAAAGGTGGTCAGCCTAAAGCCCGAGGAAAAAGGGATTTTTGTCATCACCGGGTTTAACCTGTCGGCGGTGCTGGGGGTGGTCCTGAGCACCGAAGCGCTGACCCCCGCGGCGGTGGAGGAGATTGTGACCGCCAGCGCCAGACAGCTGATGCAGATGCCCAAAAAGAAACGGGTTCCCCCGCCGCCGGACGAACAGGCGGAGGAGGCGTTCTTTGCATAAAAATAGCGCATTAAAACAGCGGGAAGGAGGTGAAAGGATATGGTTATTCAGGTGCGGGTGGACGACCGGCTGATCCACGGCCAGGTGGCCCTTGTCTGGACAAAGGAGCTGCGCACATCCGGAATTATTGTGGCCAACGACGGGGCCCCCGGCAACGACGTGCTGCGCATGACGCTGCAAATGGCGACCCCCACGGGGCAGAAGCTTTTGGTGAAAACCATCGCGGACAGCGCCCGGATCATCAACGACGAACGGGGCAGGGAGAAGCGGATTTTTGCCCTGACAAACTCGGTGCGGGATGTGCTGCGCCTTGTAAAGGCCTGCCCCGGCAATATACATTCGGTCAACATCGCCAACGCGGGCCGCTTTGATAATTCCGACCCGGCGGGCAAGGTCCGGCTGTGCAGCACAATTCTGGTAAACCCCGACGAGCTGGCGGCCGCAAAGGAGCTGGTCACCCTGGGCCTTCCGGTGTTCAACCAGGTCATTCCGGAAAACCGGCAGGTGCCCATTCAGGAGCTGCTGGACGCGGTAAAGGTGTAAACCCCCACGGGGGACGATTATTGGAAAAGGAGAGGTATTATGCTGGTTACACAGGCACTACTGGCGGCCCTGGCACTGTTTATCAGTTACGGCGGCAACTGGCTTATCGGCCAGTGCATGATCGAGCGCCCCATTATGGTGGGCCTTATCGCGGGCATTTTGCTGGGCGACGTGACCACGGGCATCATCATCGGCGCGTCTTTGGAGGCAATTTTTATGGGCGCCATCAACATTGGCGGGGCCATCTCCGCCGAGCCCGCCTCGGCCACTGTACTGGCGGTCGCCTTTACAGTCACCAGCGGCATCGACCAGGAGGCCGCCATCGCCCTGGCCGTCCCCGTCGCGGTGGTATCGGCCTTTTTCTCCATCTTTATGGGCAGCGTGGTCATGAATATCTTTGCGCCCGTCCTGGACCGCGTGGCTGCCAGGGGGGACGAAAAGGGACTGTACCGGATGCAGTTTGGCACCTGGGCCTTTAAGTATTTCATCTTTGCGTCCATCGTGTTTATCGCCGTCCTCTTGGGCTCCGCCCCCGTGGCCGCTTTAATCAACCTGATTCCCGCCAACGTGATGGCAGGCCTTAAGGCCTGCGGCGCGCTGCTTCCCGCCGTGGGGATGTCGCTCCTGATGAAGATGCTTTGGAGCAAGGAACTGGCGGTCTATTTCTTTGCCGGCTTCATCTGCGTGTCCTATCTGCACCTGCCCATGATTGGGGTGGCGGCCATCGGCGTCATCCTTGCCGTGGTGGGGGCCCTGCGGGACAAAGAGATTTTTGACCTGAAAAAGGGCGGCACGGCCGCCGCGTCCACAGCGGGTGGAAGTTCCAGCGAAGAGGAGGAATTTTTTGCATGAGCAAGCTGACTAGCCTACCCAAGGAAGACAAAAAGATGCTCAACTCCATTTTCTTCCGCTCCTTTGCGGTGTTTGCCGGGGGCGCCGGCGCCACAAAGGCGGGGGCCAGCGGGTTTATTTTTTCGGTGATGCCGGCCCTTAAGCGGTATTACAAAAAACATGACGATTTTGCCGATGCCATGACCCGCCACACCACCTGGTACAACATCACGCAAAACGTGGGCACCTTTGCCATGGGGCTGGTGGCCTCCATGGAAAAGGAAAACTCCGAAAACCCCGACTTTGACACCCAGTCCATCGCCGCCATCAAAGCCTCCCTGATGGGCCCCATGTCCGGAATCGGCGACGCCATCTTTTGGGGGGTCATCCGCGTCATTGCCGCAGGCATCGGCGTCAACCTGGCCATGCAGGGCTCCATCCTGGGGCCGGTCCTCTTCTTCCTGATCTACAACATCCCCTCGGTGCTGTGCCGGTACTATATGACCTACCTGGGGTATTCTCTTGGCTCCACCTTTATCGAAAAAATCTATTCCTCCGGCGCCATGAAGATTATGACCAAGGCCGCCAGCACCCTGGGCCTGATGATGGTGGGGGCCATGGCCGCCTCCAACGTGCGCTTTAACACCATTATTTCCATGAGCGTGCCGGAGGGCGAGCCCATTATGCTGCAGACTTATCTGGACAGCATCTTTGTGGGCCTGGTCCCCCTTGCCCTGACCCTTTTGTGCCTGTATCTGCTGCGGAAAAACGTCAACGTCAACCTGGTTTTGGCGGGCGTGCTGGTTTTGGCCATTCTGCTTGGCATCTTCGGCGTCGTTTAGCCCGCGGACGGTTTCCGTTTTGGGGGCGCGGCGCGGATGTGACACAAATTGTGCCGCGGATGTGGTACCCTTGGTCGCTGGAGGTGCTGTGTATGAAGCTGACGGCGGAGGAGAGAGTATATGGGGCCTTGTGCGGCCTGTTTAAGCAGCACCCCGGGGGCCTGCCGGTATTGGCGCTGGCCGAAGAGCTGGACCTGTCGCGCAACGCGGCCAGCCATTACCTAAACCGCCTGCAGGAAAAAGACCTGGTACATAAGACCGACACCCGGCCCGCGCGGTGGCTCCCCCAGCCGGCCCCGACCCCTGCGCGGCCCAGCGCCTTTGCCGATTTTATCGGCTGCGACGGCAGCAACCGCAAGGCCGTGGACCTGTGCAAGTCCGCCGTCAACTACCCGCCGGACGGCCTGCCCATGATTTTATGCGGGCCCAGCGGCGTGGGCAAAAGCGCCCTGGCAAAGCTGGTGCATCAGTATGCGGTGCAGGCGGGCGCCGTGGCGTCCGCCGCACCCTTTGTCACCCTTAACTGCGCCGACTACGCCAACAACACCCAGCTT
>CALGIL010000394.1 GCA_937914895.1 uncultured Angelakisella sp. | reverse complement strand
CCTCGGCCCGGGCCATCAGCTCCTGCAGGTCCCGGCGCAAAGGGGCGCGGTCCCCCAAAAAGGTCAGGCGCGCGTCCTCCCTTTTGTACTGGTCTGTGTCGGACAAATAGTCGCACAGCAAATCCATCAGGGAGTCCACCTCCTCCCTGGGGCGGGACCAGTTTTCGGTGGAAAAGGCATATGCCGTCACAGTCCCGATGCCGATGTCCCGGCAGTAGGAGACGATTTTGGTAAAGGTCTTGGCGCCGGCCCGGTGCCCCAGCTTCCGGGGCAGCCCCCGGGCCTTGGCCCACCGCCCGTTGCCGTCCATGATGATGCCGATGTGTCCGGGCAGATGATCCCGGGGCGGGGGCGACTGCAGTGTTTCCTTCATGGGTTCCTCCCGACACGTAAAATCTGCGTCACCGGCAGGCTGTCAGGGGGAAGCGGTCAAATGGACAGAATGTCCTTTTCCTTGGCGGCGGCCAGCTTGTCTATCTCCTCGATAAAGCGATCGGTCAGCTTCTGCATTTTGCCTTCCAGAATTTTGACGTCGTCCTCGGTGGCGTCGCCGTTCTTCTTCATCTGCTTCACTTTTTCAATGCCGTCCCGGCGGATGGAGCGGATGGCCACCTTGGATTCCTCGGCGGTCTTGCCCACCACCTTGCACAGCTCTTTTCTGCGCTCCTCGGTCAGCTGGGGGAACACCATGCGGATGACGCTGCCGTCGTTGGTGGGGTTGATGCCCAGCTCCGAGGACTGAATGGCCTTTTCGATGTTTTTAAGCGCGGTTTTGTCATAGGGGCTGACGGTGAGAATCCGGGGCTCCGGAACCGACACGTTGGCGATCTGCGTGATTTTGGTGGGGGTGCCGTAATAGTCCACCATCACCCGGTCCAGCAGCGCGGGCGACGCCTGGCCGGCGCGGATGCCCGCAAAGTCGTCGGCAAGGACGCCGATGGTCTTTTTCATCTTTTCCTCGTAAATCTTCAGCTCGTCATTCATGACTCAGGCCTCCCTTACAATGGTTCCAATATTGTCTCCGCATACTGCGCGGGTAATGTTTTGGGGGTCCTCCAGATTAAACACCAGCACCGGCATTTTGTTGTCCCGGCAAAGGGACGCCGCAGTCATATCCATGACGCTGAGCTTTTTGCCCAGCACCTCCGAAAAGGACACCGTGTCGTACCTGCGGGCGTCCGGATGGGTCTTGGGGTCCTTGTCGTACACCCCGTCCACCATGGAGGCCTTAAGCATGATGTCGCAGTCCACCTCCGCCGCCCGCAGGGCCGCCGCCGTGTCGGTGGAAAAGAAGGGGCTGCCGGTGCCGCAGCCGAAAATGACCACCCGGCCCTTCTCAAAGTGCCGCACCGCCTTGTTGCGGATGTAGGGCTCGGCAATCTGCTGCATGGTAATGGCGGTCTGCACCCGGACCGGCACCTCCAGGGCCTCCAGGGCGTCCGCCAGGGCCAGGGCGTTGATGACGGTGGCCAGCATTCCCATGTGGTCGGCGCGGGTGCGGTCCATCTTGCCGCTGGAGCGCCCCCGCCAAAAGTTGCCGCCGCCCACGACAATGCCCACCTGGACCCCCATCTCCACGCATTCCCTGACGCTTTTGCAGATATTCAGCACCGTGTCGTAGTCGATGCCAAAGCCGGCGCCGGCCGCCAGGGCCTCCCCGCTGAGCTTGAGCATAATGCGATGGTATTTGGGTGTGGTCATAACTTCTCTCCCTATGGGCGGCGCAGACGCCGCCCTTTCATTCCTATTCATTTTACAATAGTCCACCCCTTCTGTAAAGGATGTTTTTACCTTTTCACGTATTTTTGCCCGGCGCCCGCCGCTTTCGCTCCCGCTCCTTCAAAAAGCGCGCCCGCCTCCCTTGTTTCGCCCATAAAAATGGGGAACGCCACTTTGGATGGCGTCCCCACTGTGCCGCTGTGCTTATTGAATCATGCTGGCGACTTCGTCCGCAAAGTTGTCCTCGCGTCTCTCCAGGCCCTCGCCCACCTCGTAGCGGACAAAATCCGTCACCCGGATGGCACCGCCCAGGGTCTTGGCGGTCTCGTCGGTGTACTGCTGTACGGTCTGGTCATTATTTTTGACAAAGACCTGCTCCAGCAGGCAGTTTTCCTTAAAGAACTTCTTGATACGGCCGTCCACCATCTTTTCGATGACCTGGGCCGGCTTGTTTTTGGTCTTTTCGTCCTGCTGGATCTGCGCCATCAAAATTTCTTTCTCCTTGGCGATGACCTCCGCGGGGACTTCCTCCCTGGTCAGGTAGGTGGGGCTGATGGCCGCAATCTGCATGGCCACGTCCTTGGCATAGGCGGTAAACTCGGCCTTGCCGCCCAGGTCGGTATCAAACCGGACCATGACGCCGATGCGGCCGCCGCCGTGGACATAGGTCTCCACGGTGCCCTCATACCGGGCAAAGCGGCGGATCTTCAGGTTCTCACCAATGGTCAGAATCTTTTCCCGCAGTGCCTCCTCCACGGTATTGCTGCCGCCGTCCAGCTTCTGGGCCATCAAGGCGTCCAGGTCGGCGGGGTTTTCATGGATGACTGTTTTGTCGCAGGCCTCCACAAAGGCCACAAAGTCCGCGTTTTTGGCCACAAAGTCGGTCTCGGAGTTCACCTCGATAAGCCCGCCCACGCTACCGTCCACCAGGGCGCACACCAGGCCCTCGGCCGCAATGCGTCCCGCCTTTTTGGCGGCGGCGGCCAGGCCCTTTTCCCGGAGCAGCTCCACGGCCTTATCAAAATCGCCGCCGGATTCCGTCAGGGCCTTTTTGCAGTCCATCATGCCCACTCCGGTGGCTTCCCGTAGGTTTTTTACATCCTGCGCAGTAAATGCCATTGCGTATTCCTCCTGTAATCATCGTTTCTTTCCCTATTCCGGCAAAGTGCCCGAACGCCGCTGTTCGGGCACCATCAGTATCTTGTCAGTCGGCCGCCGCTTCCTCCTGGGCCTTGGCTTCGGCCTCGGCGGCGCCCTGTGCGCCCTGCCGTCCCTCGATGATGGCGTTGGCCATGGTCTGAGAGATAAGCTTGACGGCGCGGATGGCGTCGTCGTTGCCGGGGATGACGTAGTCAATTTCGTCAGGGTCGCAGTTGGTGTCCACAATGGCCACCACGGGAATGCCCAGCTTGTGGGCCTCGGCCACCGCGATCCGCTCCTTGCGGGGGTCCACCACAAACAGCGCGCCGGGCAGGCGGTTCATATGCTTGACGCCGCCCAGGAATTTTTCCAGCTTTTCAATTTCCAGGTTCAGCTTGGCGGCTTCCTTTTTGGGCAGACGCTCAAAGGTGCCGTCCTCCTCCATCTTGCGCAGCTGCTCCAGGCGGGTGATGCGGCGGCGGATGGTCTGGAAGTTGGTCATCATGCCGCCCAGCCAGCGGGCGTTGACATAGTGGGCGCCGGAACGCTCCGCCTCTTCGCGGATGGAGTCGCCCGCCTGCTTCTTGGTGCCCACAAACAGGACCTCCTGTCCCTCGGCGGACAGGTCGCGGACAAACAGATACGCCTCGTCCAGCTTTTTAACCGTCTTTTGCAGGTCGATGATGTAAATGCCGTTGCGCTCGGTGAAGATGTACTGGGCCATTTTGGGGTTCCATCTTCTGGTCTGGTGGCCGAAGTGTACGCCGGCCTCCAAAAGCTGCTTCATTGTGACTACTGCCATTGGGGTAAATCCTCCTTTAGTTTTGTTCCTCCGCACTTCGCCTGTGACAGAACGACCGTGGGAAAGCTTTCCCCCCGGCACCCGTCCGGCCATTGAAATGCGTGTGTACTGCGTGTTTCAGCCGTATTATCTTAGCATAAAAGTCCCCCCAATGCAACCTTTTTTTGGCGCATGGGGGGAATGAGGACTGTTTTTGTCCGCCTTCAGCCAAATATCCGGTCCAGGATGGACTCCCGGCGGCGGTAGGCGCGGTAGTTGGGCGGACAACGGAAGCGGACCAGCACCGTGTCCTCGCCGATGCACTCAATTTGGTCCCAGGGGATCACAATGTCCTCCTCCCGGCCAAACAGGCCGAAAAAGCGGGGTCTTCCGTAGATGATGACGGCCACCACCCGGGCGCACTGGGTGTCTACCTCCACATCGGATACACAGCCCAGGCAGCTGCCGTCGGAGATGTTGACCACCTCTTTATAGCGAAGGTCCATGATCCTGCAAACCATACCATCACCACCCTACTGACAGTGTATGCCGCGGGGCAGGTCCGTTTATCTCGTCCGCAGGGACCCTTTCTTAAATCTGCCGCTTAATGCGCTCCAGGGCCCCCTTTTCGATGCGGGACACCTGGGCCTGGGAGATGCCCACCTCCCGGGAGACCTCGATTTGGGTTTTGCCCATGAGGAACCGCAGGGTCAGAATGCGCTTTTCCCGCTCCGAAAGGTTGGAGAGGGCCTGCTTGATGGCAATCTCCTCCAGCCAGTCGGTGTCGGTGACCGTATCCTTCAGCTGGTCCATGACAAAAATGGTATCCCGGCCGTCGGAATAGACGGGGTCGTACAGGGAGGAGGGCTCCACAATGGCCTCCAGGGCCAGCACCACGTCCTCCTTGGGGCAGTCCATGGCCTCGGCAATCTCGCCGATGGTGGGATCCCGCAGGTTGCGGTTGGTCAGGGCCTCCTTAACCTGCATGGCACGGTAAGCGGTGTCACGCATGCTCCGGGACACCCGCACCATGTTGTTGTCCCGGAGGTACCGGCGGATCTCCCCGATGATCATGGGGACGCCGTAGGTGGAAAACCGCACCCCCAGGTCGGGGTTAAAGTTGTCGATGGCCTTGATGAGGCCCACGCAGCCCACCTGGAACAGGTCGTCCAGGTTTTCGCCCCGGTTGGTAAACTTCTGCACCACGCTGAGCACCAGCCGCAGGTTGCAGCTGATAAGCTCGTCCCGGGCGGCCTTGTCCCCCGCCTGCGCCTTCTTCAGCAGATCGATTTTGTCCTTTTCCTTTAAAGTGCGCAGCTTTGCCGTGTTGACGCCGCAAATCTCGACTTTGTTCATATACATCCCAAAATCCTCCGCCTCTTTCGTTACAGAAAGAGTATGGACGAAGGTCTTTGGGATAATCGGAAGCCGCGGGGCAAAACTTTGCCGGACGGCACCGAAAATCGCGTCCGTATCAGGCGGTGCCTGGACTTGCGGGTCTTTTAATTTTTGTCTGCCAATGATTTCCTCCTGCAAAGGGAGCGCTTTCCGGCAGGGGCACCACAGATTTTTTTTAACTATGGCCTTGCGGGCGTCGGGCCGCCCCCTATGATTAAGGGGGGCGGCGCCGCGGGTTTACATCTCCCCGTGGCAGTTCCCCTGGCACGAGCCGCCGTGTTCCTGCCCGCCGTGGCCGCAGTCCCCGTGTTCGTGCCCGTCGTGATGGCCGCAGGCCGCGTCGGGGTCAAAGGAGAGCCGGCCGGCCAGCAGGTCCTCCGCCGCCCGGTCCGCGCCGCCGCTGACGCCGCCGTACAGGGCGATATTCTCCCCCGCCAGCGCGTTTTTGGCGCCTTCCCCAATGCCGCCGCAGATTAGGGTATCCACCCCGTGCCGCTTTAAAAATCCGGCCAAAGCGCCGTGGCCGCTGCCCTGGGTATCCACCACGGCGGCCCCTGTGATGCGGCCGTCTTCCACGTCATACAGCTTAAAGCTCTTTGTGTGTCCAAAGTGCTGGAACACCCTGCCGTCCTCGTAGGTTACCGCGATTTTCATGATTTTCCCTCCATTTTCTCCAACATGGACACAAGGTCCCCCAGGCTGCCGCCGTCGGCCTGCTCGATGGCGCCGGCGTCGGCGGCTGCGGCCAGCCTGGAATCCACCGGCATCCTGCACACCGTGCCGATGCCGTGGCGCGCGGCAATTTCCTCCACGTGGCTTTCGCCGAAGATGGCGTGCTCCCCGCCGCAGTCCGGGCATTTAAAATAGCTCATGTTTTCCACCAGGGCCAGCACGGGGATGTGCATCAAAGCCGCCATATTCACCGCTTTTTCCACAATCATGCCCACCAGCTCCTGGGGGGACGTCACAATGACAATGCCGTCCAGGGGGATGGACTGGAACACGGTAAGGGGCACATCCCCGGTTCCCGGCGGGAGGTCGATGAACATATAATCCACATCGCCCCAGATGACGTCGGTCCAAAACTGTTTGACCGTGCCGGCGATGACGGGCCCGCGCCAGACCACCGGGTCGGTGTCGTTTTCCAGCAGCAGGTTGGTGGATATGACGGAGATGCCGGTTTTGCTTTTGACCGGAAAAATACCCAGCTGGCTGCCCTGGGCCTTTTCATGGATGCCAAAGGCCCGGGGGATGGACGGCCCCGTCACGTCCGCGTCCAAAATTGCCGTTTGATAGCCCGCCCTTTGCATCAAAACCGCCAGCAGAGAGGTGACCATGGTTTTGCCCACGCCGCCCTTGCCGCTGACCACACCCACGACCTTACGAATCTGGGACAATTCGTGGGGGGCCTCCAAAAAGCTCTCGGGCTTTCGCTGGGCGCACTCCTCCTCACATCCCGCACACTGTCCGCCGCAATTTTCACTCATCTTTCGCCTCATCCTTTCCTGTTTGGGGGCCGCAGCCCCGCTGCCTGCAGCAGCCGCGGCCGCATGCGCGGCCCCGGTGTTCGCAGTAATGGACGTCCCCGCCGCCAATGATCAGCTGCCTGCCCTGGACAATACAGGCCGCCAGCTTTTTTCGGGCGGCGGCGTAAATTGCCTGCACGGTGGTGCGGGCCACGCCCATTTGGGCGGCACACTCCTCCTGGGTCAGTTCCTCCAGGTCAATCAGGCGGATGACCTCGTACTCGTCCACCGTCATGGAAATACCCGTCCCCTGCCCGCCATGGGGGCCAAACCTGGTGCACCCCGGACGGGCGCACACCTGGCGCGGTTTGTGCGGTCTTGCCATCCGCTCCCTCCTCCCCGTCTGTTTTGGAGCCGTTCCAAAAACCAGTTTACTCCCATTACTGACATATGTCAATAACGGGAGTAAACATCACTCTTCCAGCTTTTTCTTTTCTTACAGGGCTGCCGTCCGGGCCGCCCCGGCAGGACCTGTGGGGGCATACCGGACTTTGCCCGGAGGCCCTAAAGCATTTCTGCTATTCCTGCCCTACCTGGGGATTTTGGGAGGCCCCTATAAACCCTCCGTCGCACAGCAGATCGGTCCCCGTGATGTAAGACGCGTCCGGCCCCACCAAAAAGGCCACGGCGGAGGCGATCTCGGACGCCTGCCCAAACCGGGAAATGGGGGTCATCTCCAGCATGGCCGCCATCCGGCTCCCCTTGGCCTCGTATTCCGTTCGGCCCATGGGTGTCTCGATGGCGCCGGGCGACACCGAGACGATGCGGGCGCCCTTTTGCCCAAAGCGGGCGGCGTTTTGCTTGGAATACCGTATGGTAAAGTACTTTGACAGCACGTAGGCGGCGCCGGTCTCCCCCGCCTGGCTGGCCATACCCTGCACCAGCTGGGCGGCCGCCGCCAAAAAGCCTTCCTCCAGGGGGCGCTCCAAGGCTTGGTCATAGGGCCCGCCGGCCGGTATGTTGTGCCCCGCCATAGAGGAAATGTTGACCATCACCCCGCCATGGGCAATCACCCGATAGGTCTCCTCGATCATGTAGGCGGTGCCCAGGGCGTTAACCTCCATAATCCGCCCCGGGTCCGCCATATGGGGTGACAAGCCTGCGGTGTGAATGACGGCCGCCACCTGGCCCATGGCCGCCGCCCGGTCCAGCAGCCGCCCCACCGACGGCCGGTGGGCAATGTCGCACACCATCCCCTCCGCCCGGATGCCCTGCTCCGCCAGCTGTGCCGCCGCCTGGTCCAGCCTGTCCTGGGCAACATCCGCCAGCAAAAACTCGTACCCACTGCCCAGCCGCCGGGCAATGGCAATCCCCATGCCGCCGGCTCCGCCTGTAATTACCGCTGTTTTTTTCATCTTGCCGCTCCTTTCCACAATACTCGCGTCCCTGGCATTCCGCCATATCGTACTGTCCTTATTGTACCATCTATAAGAATGGTTATCAATATTTGCTCTTGCAGGACACGGCAAGGGCAACACCGCACAAAAGCAAGTACGGAATCGCGCAGTCAGGTTTTCCGTCGGACGAAACAAAAACCGCAGGGAATACTTGGTGTATTCCCGAGGATTTTTGTAAAGTCTGGCGGAAAAGATACAAGCAAGGCCGTGCTTGAGACGTTAGGCGTTCTTTGTGCAGTGTTGCCCAAGGTTTTTTCATGCAGACAGGCCGCCCCCCAAGGAGCGGCCTGTCTTTACGGGTGCACCTCTCCCTTTTGGGAAAGAGGTCCCTTCTTTTCTCCGCACAGGGCCACAAAGCCGTCAAACAGGCGCTGCTGCACCGGGTCCTCCCCGGCCATGGCCTCGGGGTGCCACTGCACCCCCAAAATCCGGCCGTCGGGGGATTCCACCCCCTCGATGACGCCGTCGGAGGTATGGGCCACCGGCACCAGACCCCCGCCCACCCTGCAGACGGCCTGGTGGTGGAAGGTGTTGACGTCCAGCTTGTCCCGCCCCAGCAGCCCGGCCAGGGCGCTGTCCCGGGCCAGGGCGACCGGATGGAAGGGCTCGCTTCGCTTTATGGTGTCCTGGTAGTGGGCAATGGCGCCGGGCACCTGGGTGGGGATGTCCTGGAAAAGGGACCCGCCGCAGGCGACGTTGAGCAGCTGAAGCCCCCGGCAGATGCCCAGCACCGGCTTGCCCATCTGGGCGGCCATCCGGACAAGGGCAATCTCAAAGCGGTCCAGACGGCGGTCGGTGCGGGTGACGGCGGGCAGCGGCTCCTCCCCGTAAAAGCAGGGGGCGGTGTCCACCCCGCCGGGAATTAAAAGGCCGTCCACCAGCGCCAGCATCCGCTTCTGCTCCTCCCGGTCGTCGGTGGGCGTCAGCAGAAGGGGGATGCCCTCCC
>CALGIL010000393.1 GCA_937914895.1 uncultured Angelakisella sp. | reverse complement strand
ATGCAGCCCATCATCGAAAACAGCATCAGCCACGGGTATACCGGGGAAAGCACCCTGGTGCTGGAGGTCTCCGCCGCCGTCCGCAAGGGGGTGCTGACCATTGTCACCAAAGACAACGGCAGGGGCATCCCCCCCGCCCAGCTGCGGGAGCTTCGGGCGCGGCTGAAGGGCCTGGTGTACGACCCGGAGCACATCGGTATGGTCAATACCCAAAAGCGCATCCAGCTGCACTACGGCCCCGAGTACGGCGTCAAGGTGACCAGCCAGGAGGGCAGGGGCACTACCGTCCGCCTGACCATGCGGGCGCAAAAGGCAGGTGAGGGGTATGTATAAGGTGCTGGTGGTGGAGGACGAGGCCTCCCTGCGCAGGGGGCTCATCCGGTTTATCCCCTGGGAGGAGTACGGCTGCACCATCTGCGGCGAGGCCCAAAGCGGCGTGGAGGGGCTGGCCCGCATCCGGGAGCTGCGTCCCGACATTGTCTTTACCGACCTGAAGATGCCGTCCATGGGCGGGCTGGAGATGCTCCGGCTGTCCAAGGAGGAGTTTACCTACGAGGCGGTGGTCATTTCCGGCTACGGCGAGTTTGACTACGCCCGCC
Organism: uncultured Angelakisella sp.; assembly: GCA_937914895.1. Taxonomy (GTDB): domain Bacteria; phylum Bacillota; class Clostridia; order Oscillospirales; family Ruminococcaceae; genus Angelakisella. The sequence continues at coordinate 589 of CALGIL010000393.1, read as the reverse complement.
AGGCCATGGCGGTGGGGACGGCGGACTTTTTGTTAAAGCCCCTGGAGCGCCAGGAGCTGATCCGGGTGGTACAAAAGCTGGTGGACCGGCTGGACCGGGCCCGGGACGCCGGCGCCCCGCCCCCGCCCCAGGCCCTTGCGGACCTGGGGGAGGAAAGCTCCCGGTACACCCGGGAGGCGGCCGCGTATATTGCCCGGCATTACCAGGAGAAGCTTTCGGTGGGCGGCGTTGCCCGGCAGCTTCAGCTGTCCGCCGACCACCTCAACCGCATTTTTAAAAAGGATATGGGCGTCACCGTCCACGATTACCTGACCAGCTTCCGCATCCGCAAGGCCTGCGGCCTGCTGCGCCAGGGGCCGGGCATCAAGGTGTACGAGGTGGCGGACCTGGTGGGCTTTGGGGAGTACAAGTACTTCCACCGGGTGTTTACCAAGGAGATGGGGGTGTCCCCCTCGGAGTATAAAAAGCAGAAGGGGTCCGCCCACGGCGGGAAGTGAGGGGCGGATGTGCCTGACCGGCGCGAATCGAGAGCTTATTCCCCCCCTTGCCCAGCTCAAAGGAGGAAAAACCCCCCCCAATTTTCCGCCCC
>CALGIL010000392.1 GCA_937914895.1 uncultured Angelakisella sp. | reverse complement strand
GGAAAGAAAAACAAAATAGACGGAATCGAATATCGTATAGCTAAAATTTTAGTTAAAAATATGGCGCTTTAAAAAGGGAATATCGCATAAAAACGGGAGAGAGAAAAACCTTGTTTGAATAACTTGCTACAAAACTGTGAATAGATTGTTGCAAGCTGACGAATTTTCGTATATGATTGGGGGGAAGAATTTTTGGGGAAGGGCGGATGCAAATGGCGAAGGAGCAAAAGCACGGCGGTGTGTTGGGGTACCTCCCCGATGAATCGCCCACACCTGGCAAACTCATTTTGTTCGCGTTCCAGCAGGTGCTGGTCATGTTTCCGGCAACCGTCACGGTCGCACTGCTGACCGGGTTCCATGTTTCCACCACCATTTTTGCCAGCGGACTTGCCACCTTGTGCTTTCTGCTGATCACCAAGGGGAAAATCCCCCTCTACTACGGCTCCAGCTTTTCGTACATTACGGCCATTGTGGGCATCACCGGGGCCTCCTTCGGGCAGACGGTGTCGGACGCCCTCATCGGACAGGCCCAGTTTGGCATCATCTGCTCCGGTCTTGTGTCCATCGCCGCGGGACTTATCGTCAACCGCTTTGGAATGGATACCATCGAGCGGGTGCTGCCGCCCACCATCACCGGGTCCATTGCTCTGGTCATCGGCATCTCCCTGGCGGGGACGGCCATGGCGCAGGCGGTGGGCTTTGATTCTGCCACCGGCACCCTGTCCCCCATGACCAACCGGATGTGGATTGCCGCCCTTGTCACCCTGGTGGCCACGCTGCTTTTTTCGGTGTATTTAAAGGGTGTGTTCAGCCAGCTGCCCATCCTGTTTGGGATTCTTGTGGGCTACGTCGTCAGCATCCCCCTGGGGCTGGTGGATTTTTCCGCCGTCTTTACCGGTAAAATCATTTCGGCCCCCCACTTTACCCTGCCCGTGCCCAACCTGGGGGCGGTGCTGGCCATTATGCCCATCGCCATCGCCACCATTCCCGAGTCCACGGCCCACCTGTTCCAGCTGGACATTTATGTCAACGATTTGGCCAAGCGCAAAAAGAAGCCGGAGTACAAAATCGCCGACAAGCTGGGGCTCAACCTTATCGGCGACGGGGTGGGGGACATTGTGGCCTCCCTGTTTGGCGGGCCCGCCGGCACCAACTACGGCGAAAACATCTCCACCATGGCCATCACCAAAAACTTTTCGGTGCGCATGCTGGGCGCCGCGGCGGTCATGTCCATGGTCCTGTCCTTTATCACCCCCCTGTCCAACCTCATCAACACGGTCCCCGGCGCGGTCATCAACGGCGCGTGCATCTTCCTGTTCGGGGTCATTGCCGCCCAGGGCATCGCTATTATGATCAACAAAGAGGTGGACATGTTCGACGCGCGCAACCTGGCGGTTATCGCGGTCATCCTGGTTGTGGGACTGGGGGGGCACTACGGCTTCCCCGGCGGAATGATTCCCTTCTTTGGCGCCCGGATACCCGCCATTGCCACCGCGTCCATTGTGGGAATCCTGCTTAACGCGGCGCTGTCCATCGGCAAACGGAATCCCTCCTGAAAGGAAGGGATTCTGTTCATTATATAAAAAATGTTGTGGGAGGATGAAAAATGGAGAAATTTTTCAAACTGAAGGAGCACGGCACCAC
>CALGIL010000391.1 GCA_937914895.1 uncultured Angelakisella sp. | reverse complement strand
GGTGGCGTCCGTTCGTGCCCGTGCGGGCCGCGGCCAGCTCGGCTTCGGTGCCGGCGTGTCCACCGCCGATGACGATGACGTCGTAACAGGTGTTCATACTGCCGCCTCCTTTGTAGGTGTGGTCAGAATGTAGCTGCCTTCCTCGTCCATCTCAATCTCATCCAGGGGGACGCCCAGCTCCCGGGAGAGGATCTCGTGGACCCGGGGGCCGCAGAAGCCGCCCTGGCACCGGCCCATGCCGGAATTGCAGCGGCGCTTGATGGCGTCGATGCTGGTGGGGACAATGGGGCGGTGGATGGCGTCCACCATTTCGCCCTCGGTAATGGTCTCGCACCGGCAGATGACCCGGCCGTACAGGGGGTTTTTCCGAATGGCCTCCCGCTTTTCCCCGGGGGTCATGCGGTGGAAGACGGCCCGCCGGCGGGTGTCGGTAAAGTGGTCCTTGGCCTGGGCGGACAGGCCCGCCTGCCGCAGCAGGTCCACCGCCATAACGGCGATGGCGGGCGCGGCGGACAGGCCGGGGGATTTAATGCCCGCCAGGTTGATAAAGCCCTTTGCAAATTTGGATTCCTCGACGATAAAGTCGTCATGCTCGGTTTGGGCCCGCACCCCCGCAAAATTGCGGATGGAATCCCGGTAGTTGATGCCGGGGACCGACCTTGCGGCCATGCGGCGGACATAATCCAGCCCCTGGGCGGTGTTGCCCACCTGGTCGCCGCTGTCCACGGCGCCGGTGTTGGGCCCCACAATCAGGTTGCCGTGGACGGTGGGGGCCACCAGCACCCCCTTGCCCTCCTTGGTGGGGCACTGGAAGATGACGTGGCTGACCAGGGTGCCCTGGGTTTTATCCATGACATAATATTCGCCGCGGTTGTACTGGGTGGAAAAGCCGCTGCCCCCCACCATCTCATGTATCTTGTCCGCGTCGCAGCCGGCGGCGTTGACCACATAGGCCGCCTCAAAATCCCCCTTGGGGGTGTGCAGGACATAGGCGGCCTCCCCTTTGTCAATGGCGGTGACGGGGGTGCTCAGCCGCAGCTCCACGCCATTTCGGACGGCGGTTTCGGCCAGGGCGATGCAGAATTCCCAGGGGCTGACAATGGCGGCGGAGGGGGCGTACAGGGCGCCCACCACCTTGTCGCTGAGGTTGGGCTCCCGCTCCAGCACCTCCTGGCGGCTGAGGATGCGCACCCCGGGAACGCCGTTTGCCTCCCCGTTATGCAGCAGCTTTTGGATGCGCTTCAGATCCTCGTCGTCAAAGGCCAGCACCAAAGAGCCGATCTGGTCCCGCTCCACATCCAGCTTTTCGCAAAGCTCCTTGGCCATGCGCACCCCCTCCACATTCAGGCGGGCCATCAGGGTGCCCGGCTCGGGGTCGTACCCCGCGTGGAGAATGGCGCTGTTGGCCTTGGTGGTGGCTTCGGAAACATCATTTTGCGCCTCCAGCACCAAAACCTTCAGGTTGTACCGGGACAGCTCATAGGCGGTGGCCGCACCGACGATGCCGCAGCCAATGATTGCTACGTCGTACATGGACTTAATCCCTCCCGATTTCTTCCTAATTTGGACATGAAAAAAGAGCCAACGACAACCAAAGCCCGGCATGGGGGCCCCGATTCTCCTGACTCAATCTCTCTCAGGTGCACCAGTGGTGCGTCATTCTGTTTTTTCATACCGTATTTAGTATAGCACCAAACCATCGCCGGTGCAACGGTTCGACGAAAAAAGGCCGCCAAACAAAAACCGCCCAAAAGCCGGCCCCGGGGCCGGTCAAGGTTTTTTAACATACAGGCGGCACCCTGTTCAAAAAGAAGTTATATAATGTATAAGAACAACACCGCACAGGACAGCGCCGCACGGAAAGGAGTGCGGCACCGCCCCGGCCCCTTCAAAGTTTTTCCAGATCAAAAGGCGTCTCCTGGTAGACATGGTTGAGCCAGTTGGTAAACAGCAGGTTGGAATGCCCCCGCCAACGCACCAGCGGCTGCCGGGCAGGGTCGTCTTCGGGGAAGTAGTTGGCGGGCACCCCGATGGGCAGACCCTTGTCCAGGTCCCGCCGGTACTCCGCCGCCAGGGTGTCCCGCTCGTACTCCGAATGCCCGGTGACAAAAACCTGCCGGCCGTCCCGGCTGGCGGCCAGGTACAGCCCCGCCTCCTCCGAGGCGGCCAGCACCTCCAGCTCCGGCCGCGCGGCCACATCCCGGGCAAGGACGGTGGTGTGCCGGCTGTGGGGGGCAAAAAATTCCTCGTCAAAGCCCCGCAGCAGGGGATGGTCGTTTTGCAGGGTGCGGTGGGCAAACACGCCGAACATCTTTGCGGGCAGGGGGTGCTTCTGGATGCCGTAATGATGGTACAGGGCCGCCTGGGCGCCCCAGCAGATGTGCAGGGTGCAGTAGACGTTTGTACGGCTCCAGTCCATGATGCGGCAGAGCTCCGGCCAGTAATCCACCTCCTCAAAGGGCAGGGTCTCCACCGGCGCGCCGGTGATGATCAGCCCGTCAAACCGCTCGCCGCAGACCTCGTCAAAGGTCTTGTAAAACTTGATGAGGTGCTCGGCCGGGGTGTTTTTGGATTGGTGGGAGGACATTTGCAAAAGCTCGATGTCCACCTGCAGGGGGGAATTCCCCAGCAGGCGCAGCAGCTGCGTCTCGGTCTCTATCTTTTTGGGCATCAGATTCAGGATGGCGATGCGCAGGGGACGAATGTCCTGGTGGACGGCCCGATGCTCGGTCATAACAAAGATGTTTTCCGCCTCCAGAATCCGTACTGCCGGCAATTCATCCGGGATTTTGATGGGCATACTTTCTTCCTCCGCAACAGACGATTTGACAGAAGTATACCACAGCCCGAAAAAAAGCGAAATAGGGCCGGCGATTTTGTAGAAAACAGAAAAAGGAAATCGTCCAAACCCTGTTGACATACTTGTCCATGATGTGGTATTATTTATAAGCTGTCCCGCGGGAGCGGAGCGGCACGGAGCACCTTGAAAATTGAACAACATT
>CALGIL010000390.1 GCA_937914895.1 uncultured Angelakisella sp. | reverse complement strand
GCACTGCCTGGCCGATGCAAAATTTAAAAGTTTTTCGGTTCCTTTTTTCAAAAAGGAACAATCTTGCGAAGGCTGACCTTTACAGAGTGCAAACGCGCTGGAATAAGAAGAAATACGTCCGAAAAGGGCCGGGCAAACCGGCAGAAAAAGCGGCGCTAATCTCCCACGCAAAACCGCTGCTTTACCAGGGCTATTCCCCGATTCTCACCTCTGCCCTCTGGCCTCTCACCTCTTCTTGCCAAAGGGCGCGGCGGTCTGTTATAATAAGCAGGCACAGCAGGGGGGCACCCCCTGCAAACCAGTGGAAAGGCGGAATCGAGCGGCATGGCAGACAAAAAGAAGCTGGTGGAAGACATTACCTCCATGGAGGTGGACTTTGCCCGTTGGTACACCGACGTGGTCAAAAAAGCGGAGCTGGTGGATTACAGCAGCGTCCGGGGCTGCATGATCCTCCGGCCTTACGGCTACGCCATCTGGGAGCACATCCAGGGCATTGCGGACGGCCTGTTTAAGGCGACGGGGCACGAAAACGTCTATATGCCCCTGCTCATCCCCGAAAGCCTGCTGCAAAAGGAAAAGGACCACGTGGCGGGCTTTGCCCCCGAGGTGGCCTGGGTCACCCAGGGGGGCGGCGAGGAGCTGACCGAGCGCCTGTGCATCCGCCCCACCAGCGAGACCCTGTTCTGCGAGCACTTTGCCCACATCATCAAATCCTACCGGGACCTGCCCAAAAAGTACAACCAGTGGTGCAATGTCCTGCGGTGGGAAAAGACCACCCGCCCCTTTTTGCGGACCATGGAGTTTTTGTGGCAGGAGGGCCACACCATGCACGAGACCGAGGAGGAGGCCGTGGAGGAGACCCTGCGGATGCTGAATGTCTACGCCGACATCTGCGAAAACTATCTGGCCATCCCGGTGGTTAAGGGGCGCAAGACGGAAAAGGAAAAATTTGCCGGGGCGGAGTCCACCTACACCATCGAGGCCATGATGCACGACGGAAAGTCTTTGCAGTCGGGCACCAGCCACTTCTTCGGCGACGGCTTTGCCCGGGCCTTCGACATCCAGTATACCGACCGGAACAACACCCTGCAGTACCCCTTCCAGACCTCCTGGGGCATCACCACCCGGCTCATCGGCGCCATCATCATGACCCACGGCGACGACAACGGCCTCCAGCTGCCCCCCGCGGTGGCCCCCGTCCAGGTGATGGTGGTACCCATTGCCCAGCACAAGGAGGGGGTGGCGGACAAGGCCGTCCAGGTGCTGGCGGAGATAAAGGGCTTCTGCCGGGCGGACATCGACCTCAGCGACAACTCCCCGGGCTGGAAGTTTGCCCAGTACGAAATGAAGGGCGTGCCCCTGCGGCTGGAGCTTGGCCCCAAGGACATCGAACAGAACCAGTGCGTCCTGGTGCGCCGGGATACCGGGGAAAAGGTGACGGTCCCCCTGGACGGCCTGGAGAAAGCCATCGGGGAGCTGCTTCGGGACATCCACGACACCCTGTACCGCCGTGCCCTGAAAAACCGCGAAGACCACACCTATACGGCCCACACCTTTGAGGAGGTGCTGGCCATTGCGGGGGACGAATCCAAGTCGGGCTTCATCAACACCATGTGGTGCGAGGACCCGGCCTGCGAGGCGAAAATGAAGGAGGAGGCGGGCCTGACCAGCCGGTGCATGCCCCTGGAGCAGGAGCACCTGGACGACCGCTGCGTCTGCTGCGGCCGCCCCGCCAAGTCCATGATTGTATGGGGCAAGGCGTATTAACCTCCTCATGGAACCGTATCCAACCCCCGGACCCAAGGGCCCGGGGGTCTTTTGCACCCTGTTTTTCCCTTTGGGGGCTTTCCCCCGGGGGCGGGGACGTGTATAATGAATGTAAGAAACTGCCAGTGAGTTGACCCTTTGAAATAGAGAGGAGTGCAGATGGATGGACCAGCAGCTGATGAACAAAATTGACGCCTATGTGGAAGCAAACCGCAGCGCCATGGCGGAGGACCTGAAGACCCTGGTGCGCATCCCCAGTGTCAGCAAAAGCGGCGAGGACGGCCTGCCCTTTGGCAAGGGCTGCGCCCGGGTGCTGGACAAGGCCCTGGAGATGGCCGAAGAGAAGGGCCTGACCCCCGCCAACCACAACTATTATTACGGCACCGCCGCCTACGGCGCCGGCGATAAGACCATCGGGGTGTTTTCCCACCTGGATGTGGTCCCCGAGGGGGATGGCTGGATTCATCCCCCCTACGACCCCACCGAACAGGACGGCCTGCTGATTGGCCGGGGGGTGGCCGACAACAAAAACGCCGCCGTGGTGGGCATGTACCTGCTGCGGGCCTTTCGGGAGCTGGACCTGCCCCTGCAAAGCAAGCTGAGCCTATACTTCGGCTGCGCCGAGGAGACGGGCATGGCGGACATTGCAAGGTATGTGGCGGAGCAGCCCATGCCGGACTTCTCCATTGTCCCGGACACGGGCTTCCCCGTCTGCCACGGCGAAAAGGGCATTCTGCGGCTGCAGTACCAGGCGTCCGAGCCCTTCCAGCTTATCACCTCCCTGACCGGGGGGCTTGTGACCAACATGGTCTGCGGCAAGGCACAGGCGGCGCTGCCCTATGACGAGGCCTGGGCGGCGGAGCTGAAGCTGCTGGCCCGGGGCCGGGACGACATTACCGTCGCCGCCGACGGCGCCGCCATTACGGTGGAGGCCCGGGGCATCCCCTCCCACGCGGCCCATCCCGAGGGCTCCCGCAACGCCATCCGCCTGCTGGCGGAATTTTTGCTGGCGGTAAAGGCCCTGCCCAACCGGGACCGCGCCCTGCTGGAGCTGGTGCGGGAGGCCCTTGGCGACGACTACGCCCAGCACCTGGGGGCCGACTTTACCGACGAGCCCTCGGGCAGACTGACCTGTGTCTGCGGCCTGGCCGATACCCGGGAGGGCCGCCTGGTGCTGGACTTTAACATCCGCTATCCCGTCACCGACACCGGCGACCGGGTACGGGGCGCCATGGATGCCTTTTTTGCCAAGACGGGCTGGCAGAACATCCTGACCAACGACAGCACCCCCGCCTATATGCCCGCCGACGACCCCAAGGTGCAGATGCTGGCCAAAATTTACACGGACATCACCGGCCTGGACGGCACCCCCTATACCATGGGGGGCGGCACCTATGCCCGAAAGCTGCAAAACGCCGTGGGCTTTGGCATGGAGCCCGCCGAGCCGGACGCCGACTTTGGCCCGGGTCACGGCGGCGCCCACCAGCCCGACGAGGTCATCCGCATCGACACTCTGGCCCAGGCCCTAAAGGTTTACATCCTGTCCGTTTTGGAGATCGACCGCATCCTGCACAACTGACGGGAAAGGGGAAGGTCCGATGAAGCTGAGTTATAAGCGCACCTTCTTTGTGGGTCTGGCCTTTATGTCCATCAGCGCCTTTTGGCAGATGTACGATTCCATCACGCCGCTCATCCTGAAAAATGTCTTCGGCCTGGGGGATACCCTCCAGGGGGCCATCATGGCCGTGGACAACGTGCTGGCCCTCTTTATGCTGCCCCTGTTCGGCATGCTGTCCGACGCCACCAAAAGTCCTTTGGGCCGCCGGATGCCCTACATACTGGGGGGCACCGCCGGGGCCCTGGTCTTTATGGCCATGGTGCCCGCGGCGGTCATGTCCGGCAGCTTTGTCTTCTTCTGCGTGGTGCTGGGGCTGCTGCTTCTGACCATGGCCACCTACCGCTCCCCGGCGGTGGCCCTGATGCCCGACGTCACCCCCAAGCCCCTGCGCAGCAAGGGCAACGCCGTTATCAACCTCATGGGCGCCCTGGGCGGGGTGGTCACCCTGGCGCTGCTGTCCAAGCTGACCCCCGAATCCGCCAGCCGCAACTACTTTCCCATTTTTCTGTCGGTGATGGCCTTTATGGCGGTCTGCATCCTGGTGCTCCTCTGGCGGGTTAAGGAGCCGGAAATGGTCCGCCAGATGCACGAGGAGTCCGCCGCCGCGGGCGTGGACCCCGACGAAAACGCCGCCGAGGAGCCCGAGGCCCCGGCGAAGGCGGCCCCCATGGCCCCCGACGTCAAGCGGAGCCTGGTGCTGATTCTGCTGTCGGTATTCCTCTGGTTTATGGGGTATAACGCGGTCATCACCCATTTTTCCAAGTATGTCCAGGTCTACTGGGGTATCGAGGGCGGCGGCTTTGCCAACATCCTTATGGTGGCCACGGTGTCCGCGGTAGTCTCCTATCTGCCCGCAGGGTTTATCGCCAGCAAAATCGGCCGCAAAAAGACCATTCTGGGGGGCGTCCTCCTGCTGGCCGCGGCCTTTGGGGCGGCGGTGTTCTTCCCCGGTTTTACCCCGCTGATTTTTGTCTTTTTCGCCCTGGCGGGCGTGGGCTGGGCCACCATCAACGTCAACTCCTACCCCATGGTGGTGGAGATGAGTCGGGGTTCGGATGTGGGCAAGTACACCGGGTACTACTACACTTTTTCCATGGCGGCCCAGATTGTCACCCCCATTCTATCCGGTGCGGTGCTGGAATTTTTGGGCTATGCCTACCTGTTCCCCTACGGGTGTCTGTTTGTGGCGCTGTCCTTTTTTACCATGCTGACGGTGCGCCACGGCGACAGCCGACCCACGCCGCCGGCGGATGGCCTGGAGGCCTTTGAGGACATGTAGGGGCTTGCGCACATT
>CALGIL010000389.1 GCA_937914895.1 uncultured Angelakisella sp. | reverse complement strand
CCTTTGGTAAATCCAAAACCCCCGCCCGCCAGGGTACAAAAATCCCCCGGAGGGTACCCCCGGGGGCGGCGCTGCTGCGGATTTGCAGTCTGGCTTTACTGTTCTTTAAAATGGCTTCTGTCCATCCCGCAGATGGGGCATTTGTAGTCGTCGGGGACCCGCTCCCCTTCGTAGACATGGCCGCAGACGTCGCAGACCCATTTGGAGGTGCCGGCGGCCTCGGGCTGGCGCGCCTGGGGGGCCGGGGCCTGATAGGTGGGCGCGTTTTTGGAGGCCTTGCCCTTAATTACGTTGTAGTAATAAGAATAGGTCATGGGCGGCAGCTTTTCGCCGCAGGCGGTATCCACCAGGCGGGCAAAAATGACCGCGTGGGTCTCCATTTCGGTCACGGACAGCACCTGGCAGGTCAGGTACCCGCAGGCCTTCTCACGGAGGTAGGGCAGCCCGTCCTTCACAAAATAATCAAACCGCGCAAACTTGTCCTTTTCGCGGCTGGAGGAAAAGCCGAACATGGCAATGGCGTTGGGGTTTGTCTCCTGGGACAGGATGGACAGGGAAAATCTGCCTGTCTCCCGGATGGCCTTGTAGGTGTAGTTGTCCCGGTTAAGGCAAATGGACAGAATGGGATTTTCGCTGGTGATCTGGCAGACGGTGTTGATGACGCACCCCACCGGACGCCCGTCCTTCTGGGCGCCCGCCACATACATTCCGTAAGAAACCTGATACAGTACCGTTAAATCCACGGCGATGCCTCCTCTTGCTTGAACATTCCTGTGTTTTTTGGGCCCTGTCCCATGGGTCGGGGGGCGGCGGGCTGTCAGGGGCGGGGCCTTTTCCCCTTTATCACCAACCGGAACCCTCCCTCATAGGATGTATGGCGGCCCTGCTCTTGCTGTAAGTCTACGCGACTGCAGGCAAGGCGGTGGAGGCAGCGGGTGGCCGTATGTGCCCACGAACAGCCCCAAGCCCCATTCTGCCGCCATAAAATAGCCCCCCCGCCGCATTCGGCGCGGGGGCATTTGGTTTTGGATTATTTGGCGTAGTCGATGGCCCGGGTCTCCCGGATGACATGGACCTTAATCTGTCCGGGGTATTCCATTTCGCTTTCAATCTTCTTGACAATCTCCCGGGCGATGATGACCATCTGGTCGTCGCTGATGATCTCGGGCTTGAGGATAATGCGGACCTCCCGCCCGGCCTGGATGGCGTAGCTCTTTTCGACGCCCTCAAAGGAGGAGGCGATCTCCTCCAGCTTCTCCAGGCGCTTGATGTAATTCTCCAGGTTTTCGCGCCTTGCGCCGGGGCGCGCCGCCGAAATGGCGTCCGCCGCCTGCACCAGGCAGGCCACCACCGTCTTGGCCTCCACGTCGCCGTGGTGGGCCTCAATGGCGTGGATAACCTCGGGGGATTCCTTATACTTCCTGGCCAGGTCCACGCCGATGCCCACATGGGAGCCCTCGATCTCGTGGGTCATGGACTTGCCGATGTCGTGGAGCAGCCCCGCCCGGCGGGCCAGGGTGATCTCGCCATTGCTCATGCCCAGCTCCGCCGCCATCACGCCGGCCAGCTGGCTGACCTCGATGCTGTGCTGCAGGACGTTCTGCCCGTAGCTGGTGCGGTAGCGCATCCGGCCCAGCAGGCGGACAAGCTCCGGATGCAGGTTGTGGATGCCGGTTTCCAGGATGGCCTTTTCGCCGTCCTGCTTAATTTTATTCTCTACCTCCCGCCCGGCCTTTTCCACCATCTCCTCGATTTTGGCGGGGTGGATGCGGCCGTCCTGGATGAGTTTTTCCAGGCTGATGCGGGCAATTTCCCGCTTGACGGGGTCGTGGCTGGACAGGGTGATGGCCTCGGGGGTGTCGTCGATGATCAGGTCCACGCCGGTCAGGGTCTCCAGGGTGCGGATGTTGCGGCCCTCGCGGCCGATGATGCGGCCCTTCATTTCGTCGTTGG
>CALGIL010000388.1 GCA_937914895.1 uncultured Angelakisella sp. | reverse complement strand
CCGATGGCGGGGATGACCCGGACGGCAGTGGTCTTGTGGTTGACCATGCCGATGGCCGCCTCGTCGGCGATGAGGGCGGCAATGACCGCAGGGGGGGTGTCCCCGGGCAGGACGATCATATCCAGCCCCACGCTGCACACCGCCGTCATGGCCTCCAGCTTTTCGATGGTCAGGCTGCCCCGCCTTGTGGCGGCAATCATCCCCGCGTCCTCCGACACCGGGATAAAGGCCCCGGACAGCCCCCCCACCCGGGAGGACGCCATGACGCCCCCCTTTTTGACCGCGTCGTTTAGGATGGCCAAAGCCGCCGTGGTGCCGCAGGCGCCGCAGCTTTCCAGCCCCATCTCCTCCAAAATGTGGGCCACGCTGTCGCCCACCGCCGGGGTGGGGGCCAGGGACAGGTCCACAATGCCAAAGGGGACCCCCAGGCGGCTGCTGGCCTGGGTGCCCACCAGCTGGCCCATGCGGGTGACCTTAAAGGCGGTGCGCTTGATGATGTCCGCAATTTCGTGGATGGGGGCGTCCTTGGGCGCCTGGGCCACGGCGGCCCGCACCACCCCGGGGCCCGACACCCCCACGTTGATGACGCAGTCCCCCTCGCCCACGCCGTGGAAGGCCCCGGCCATAAAGGGGTTGTCGTCGGGGGCGTTGCAAAACACCACCAGCTTGGCCGCGCCGATGCAGTCCCGGTCGGCGGTGGCCCGGGCGGTCTGGCACACCACCCGGCCCATCAGGCCGGCGGCGTCCAGGTTGATGCCCGCCCGGGTGCTGCCCACGTTGACCGAGGCGCAGACGTTTTCGGTGGCGGCCAGGGCCTCGGGGATGGACCGGATAAGGGATTCGTCGCCGGGGGCAAAGCCCTTTTGCACCAGGGCCGAATACCCCCCGATGAAGTTGACCCCCACGGCATCCGCCGCCCGCTGCAGGGTCAGGGCCAGGCGGACCGGGTCGCCGCCGCAGGCCCCGTGGAGCAGGGCCATGGGGGTGACGGCAATGCGCTTGTTGATGATGGGAATGCCGTACTGGGTCTGTATGTCGTCCCCGGTGCGCACCAGGTCCTTTGCGTACCGGGTGATTTTATCGTATACCTTTTGGCAGGTGCGGTCCACATCCTCGGCGGCGCAGTCCAGCAGCGAGATGCCCATGGTAATGGTGCGCACATCCAGGCACTCGTCCTGGATCATCTGAATGGTCTCCAATATATCCCGTGTTTCCAGCATGACCGCGCCCCCTATATCCTGTGCATGGAATTAAAGATGTCCTCGTGCATCACATGGACGGACAGGCCCATCTCCTGCCCCAGCTGCTCCAGCGCGGCCGCAAACTGGTCAAAGGGCACCCCCA
>CALGIL010000387.1 GCA_937914895.1 uncultured Angelakisella sp. | reverse complement strand
GCCAAAGCCCGATGCGTTTTTGGGCCTCCAGCGCCGCCAGAATGGGCCCCTGAAGAGTAAGGGGCAGGTCGCCGTACCCGGGGCTGAAGCGGCGGGTCAGCCCCCGGCCGGGGTACCGGGCCCGGATTTCCTCCTCCGCCCTGTCGCACAGGACCTCCACCGCGGCGGCGGCCGCCGCCTCCCCCGCCAGGCCCCGGGTCAGGTCCTCCAGCTGTAGCCTGCGCAGCAGCCGCTCCAAATCCAGGGACAGGGTGGCGCAGAGGAGGACGGCCCTGTCGCAGCCCGCCAGCACCCGGCGGATGTCCGCCCCGGGCAGGGGCAGATCCCACCGGGATAGCAGGGGGACGCCGTCCGCCCCCCGGGCAAGGGGAGAGACGTCGTACAGCCACCGGGGGCGGGACGCCTCCAGCACCAGGCGGCTGCAATCTTCGGCCACCGCCAGCAGCCTAGGGTCCGGCGCGCCCCGGTGGCCCATGTACCGCAGCACTTCCTCCAGGGGAATTTGGGTGATTACCGCTTCCACAGGGCACCTCCCGACGGGTCTTGATGACTATGTTACAGCAGGCTTTGCACGCTGTCGTAAATCCGGCGCGCCACCTGGGGGTTGTTCATGGTGTACAGGTGAATCCCCTGGACGCCGTTGGCCACCAGGTCCACAATCTGGTCGATGGCGTAGGCAATGCCCGCGTCCCGCATGGCCTGGGGGTTGTCCCCGTACCGGGAGATCATCCTGGCAAACTTGGGGGGCAGGCTGGCCCCGCACAGGGAGACCATCCGCTCGATTTGGCGGCGGTTGACCACCGGCATAATGCCCGCCTGTATGGGCACCCCGATGCCGGCGATGCGGGCGCGCTCCACAAAGGCGTAAAAGGCGCTGTTGTCAAAAAACAGCTGGCTGATGAGGTGCCCGGCCCCGGCCTCCACCTTCTTCCGCAGGTTCAGGGTATCCTCCACCAGGGATTCGGATTCAAAATGCCCCTCGGGATAGCAGGCCCCCGACACCGAAAGGTCCCAGCCCGACCGGATGAAGGCGGTCAAATCGCTGGCATGGGGGAAGTCGGACACCGGCGGGGGGCCGGGGGTCCGGTCCCCCCGCAGGGCCAGGACGCTGTCCACCCCGGCGCCGGCCAGCCTGTCCAGCAGGGCGGCGGTCTGCTGCCGGGCGGCCCCCATGCAGGTGATGTGGGCCAGGGGCTGGATGCCGTACCGGCGGACCATGGCGGCAATTTCCACGGTGGCCGTGCCGGCCCCCGGCCCGCCGCCCGCCCCGTAGGTGACGCTGATAAAGTCGGGCCGCAGCTGGCTCAGGCCCTCCAGGGTCTCGTAGACGGTGGAGATGGGCCCCTCTTTTTTGGGCGGAAAGATCTCGCAGGAAAAAACGGTGTGCCCCTCCCGGAAGCAGTCGGCAATGGCCATGGCGGAAGCCCTCCTTTTAATTTCTAAAGTGTAGCCTATTTTGGCAAAAAAATCAATCGCCCGGGGGCGCCTTCCGCATCCTTTGGGGGTTTGGGCGGCAGCCCCCCGGCCGGCGGCGGCGCGGCGGACCCTTTTTCATGTCTGTTTTGCATCCCCGGCGCATAGACATGGTACAAGCCGGATGTAAGAGCCCCCTTTCACGCCGTGCCGGGCACGCCGCCCCTGTGAAGGCGGGTTCCAAAGGAGGGAAAAGCATGTTTGTGGTCATCACCACGGAGGAGGAGCGCCGGGGGCCCCTGGCCCGGGCAAAGGACAGGGTGACCGGCGGCAATCTGCAAAGCCAGCGCAAGGTTTTTTTAAAAAACTACTACTACCACCTGACGGTGCGGGGGGCCCGCGTCCCCTGGAACCGGGTGGCCCGCATGGTGGGCCGGGGGGCCGGGCGGCTGGTGGCCCCCCCGGAGCTGGAGATTCCCCCGGTGCGGGGGCTGGGTCGGTATTCTCCCACGCTGTTTGAGGGGCGGCTGACGGCCCTTGCCGCCGCCCAGGCCCTGGGGGACGCCGGCCCCCCCGGCAGCGGCAGCCGCACGGTGGGGCTGGTGGACGAGGACGGCCTGTGGAGCTGGTGCTGCCGGGAGCTGGCGCCCCTTTGCGGTGCGGTGCGGGTATACACCAAACGCCCGGAGCGGTATGAGGTTCTCAGCCGCCAGCTGATGGAGGACTGGGGCGCGTCGGTGGTGCTGGCCGACACCCTGCGGGAGCTGGAAAGCTGCGATTTCGCCGTGTCGCCGGCCCCCCTGGGCGTTGTAAAGCTGGGCCTGCCGGTCATCACCGTGGACCACAGCGCGGTGCAGGGGCGCCCCACCATCAACCGCCTGCGCCTGGACCTGCCCCGGGACCTGCTGGCGGAGGTGCCGGCGGGCGTCCAGCCCGAGGCGTTTTTGGGCGCGGCCTACGAGCTGGGCACCCAAAAGTTCCCCCTGGACTTTCGGGTGGCGGAGTGCCGGGTGGACGGCAGGCGCGCCGGCGTGGGGGAGGTCCTGCTGCTGGGGCGGCGCTCCCCGCGGTAAGGCCGCCCTGGCGGAGCCCATCAAAAAGCGGCGGTGCAAAAGCGCTTTATTTGGAAGAAACAACCCCCCTTTTGGTCTTGACACTGGCAGACCGGTAGCATATAATACTGATATTGTCCAAATGACTGCGAAGTCCCCACAAAATATTGAGGAGATTTGTAGAATTTCGACATATTGTACGTAAAGGAGCGGGGAAATTGATGGTGCAGGAGATTCTCATGACGGCAGAGGGGTACGGAGAGCTGCAGCAGGAGCTTCAGGAGCTCAAAACCGTCCGGCGCAGTGAGATCGCGGAGAAGATCAAGGTTGCCCGTGGCTTTGGGGATCTGTCCGAAAACAGCGAGTACGACGAAGCCAAGAACGAACAGGCAAGGATGGAGGCCCGAATCCTCCAGATTGAAGAACAGTTAAAGTATGTCCGGATCGTGGATAAAGACAGCCTCCCCCGGGACATGGTGTCCATTGGGTCCCGCATTAAAATCTGGGACTGCAAGTACGAGGAGGAGCTGGAATACCGGATTGTCAGCAGTATAGAGAACAGCCAGCAGCTGGATACCATCACCGACCAGTCCCCCGTGGGCAGGGCCCTGCTGGGCCACCGGGTGGGCGAGACAGTGGAGGTGGAGGGCCCCCGGGGCAAGTTTGACATCAAGATCCTGGAGGTCGGCGTGTAACCATACGGACAGGGCCGGGCGGGGACGAAGGTTCGCACCCGGCTTTTTTCTCATGAGATAAAGGAGCAGTGAAGCATGGCGGACGAACGAATGAATCAGCAGCAGGAATCGGCCCAGAGCCTGGGGGAGCAGACCCAGGTGCGCAGGGACAAGCTGGAGGCCCTGCGCCAGGCGGGCAAGGACCCCTTTCTCCTTACCCGGTACCCGGTGGACGCCTATGCGGCGGACCTGGTGGCGGGCTTTGTGGACCCCCCCGAGGGTCAGGAGCACGAGGACGGCCCCTTAGTGACCATTGCGGGCCGCCTGATGAGCAAGCGGGGGATGGGCAAGGCCTCCTTCTGCGACCTGCAGGATCATTCCGGGCGCATCCAGCTGTATGTGCGCAAGGACGCTGTGGGGGACGAGGCCTACGACGACTTTAAAAAGCTGGACCTGGGGGACATCGTCGGGGTGCGGGGTCATCTGTTCCGCACCAAGATGGGGGAGATTTCGGTCCGGGCCACCCAGGTGGTGCTGCTGTCCAAATCGCTGCTGCCCCTGCCCGAAAAATTCCACGGCCTTACCGACCGGGAGCTGCGCTACCGCCAGCGGTATGTGGACCTGATCGTCAACCCCGAGGTCAAGGACGTCTTTGTCAAGCGCTCCAAAATCATCCGGGAGATACGCACCTTTATGGACAACCGGGGATATTTGGAGGTGGAGACGCCGGTGCTGCACAACATCGCCGGCGGCGCGGCGGCGCGGCCCTTTATCACCCACCACAACACCCTGGACATGGATATGTACCTGCGCATCGCCCTGGAGCTGCACCTGAAGCGCCTGATTGTGGGCGGCTTTGACAAGGTGTACGAAATTGGCCGGGTGTTCCGCAACGAGGGTATGGACACCCGGCACAACCCGGAGTTTACCATGCTGGAGCTGTACGAGGCCTACACCGACATGGAGGGGATGATGGACCTCATGGAGGAAATGATCCGCACCGTGGCAAGAAAGGTCTGCGGCACTGTCCGCGTCACCTACGGCGGGGTGGACATCGACCTGGAATCCCCCTTTAAGCGGGCCACCATGTCCCAGCTGATCAAAGAGTACGCCGGGGTGGATTTTGACGGGGTGGCCACCCTGGAGGAGGCCCGGGCCCTGGCGGACAAGCATGGCATCCATTACGAGGAACGCCACAAGTGGGGCGACATCCTCAACCTGTTCTACGAGGAATTCTGCGAGGACAAAATTGTCCAGCCCACCTTTGTCTATGGGCACCCCACCGATATTTCCCCCCTGTCCAAGAAAAGCCCCGCCGACGGGCGGTACACCGAGCGGTTTGAGCTGTTTATTCTGGGCCGGGAATACTGCAACGCCTTTTCGGAGCTGAACGACCCCATCGACCAGCGGGCGCGCTTTGAGGCCCAGGCGGCGGCCAAGGCCGCCGGGGACGACGAGGCCTGCGACGTGGACGAGGACTTTCTGACCGCCATCGAATACGGCATGCCCCCCACCGGCGGGCTGGGCCTTGGCATCGACCGGTTTGTGATGCTCCTTACCGACAGCGCCTCCATCCGGGACGTGCTGCTGTTTCCCACCATGCGGCCCACCGAGGGCAAATAAAAATCATTAAAAAGGCGTCGGACCCACTGCGGGTCCGGCGCTTTTAAAAGGCAAAAAAATCTCTTTTGTGGCTCTTCTTTTTCCCGGATTAACGCCGCTTTTTTCGTGTATACTAGTAACAGGG
>CALGIL010000386.1 GCA_937914895.1 uncultured Angelakisella sp. | reverse complement strand
GGGCACAAAACATCCCGGAAGATAGCCCCCAAAAATTTTAGAAAGAAGACGAAAAAGCCGATGGAGCCGCGGCTCCATCGGCTTTTTATGTACCCTTGCTTAAGTGGCGGCGGGGTGCTCGTCCTGCATCAGCTGGGCAAAGGTGACCGCCTTCAGCCGGTCCCGCACCACGTCCGAAATATCGGAAAAAATGCTGTGGAATTTACAGATGCCGCAGCAGTCCTTATTGCGGTTGCATTCGTAATCGTGCTCGGACACACAGCGGGCCAGGCCGTAGGTGCCCTCCACCTCCTCGATGACGTCGCACAAAGAGATGTCGGCGGGGTCCTTGGCCAGCTCGTAGCCGCCCTTGGTCCCCTTGTAGGACACAATAAAGCCCCCGGCCACCAGCTTGCGCAGAATTTTCAGGCTGAAGCGCAGGGTGACCCCGGTGTCCTCGGCAATACGCTTGGCGTCCATCCGGCACCCGGCCATGGCCAGGCAGTAGATGATGCGCACTGCGTAGTCGGATTCTAGGGTGATGTGCATAAGACCATTCTCCTTTCTTTGGGCATGGATGGTCTGGGGGGTGATGCAAGGTGTTTTGATTCCCAAAACCGTTTGATGCCTGCCGTGCGTGCTTACTCCAAAAAGTCCTTCAGGCGCTTGCTGCGGCTGGGATGGCGCAGCTTGCGCAGGGCCTTGGCCTCAATCTGCCGGATGCGCTCCCGGGTGACGTTAAACTCCTTGCCCACCTCTTCCAGGGTGCGGCTGCGGCCGTCCTCCAGGCCAAAGCGGAGCTTTAACACCTTTTCCTCCCGGGGGGTCAGGGTGGACAGCACCTCGCCCAGCTGTTCCTTTAGCAGGGTGTGGGAGGCCACGTCCGAAGGGGCGGGGGCGTCATCATCGGGGATAAAGTCCCCCAGATGGCTGTCCTCCTCCTCGCCGATGGGGGTCTCCAGGGACACCGGCTCCTGGGCCACCCGCATAATCTCCCGCACCTTTTCCACCGGCATGTCCAGCTCCTGGGCAATCTGCTCGCTGGTGGGCTCGTGGCCGTTTTGGTGCAGCAGCTGGGAGTTGACCTTTTTTACCTTGTTGATGGTCTCCACCATATGCACCGGGATGCGGATGGTGCGGGCCTGGTCGGCAATGGCCCGGGTGATGGCCTGGCGGATCCACCAGGTGGCGTAGGTGGAAAACTTAAAGCCCTTGGTGTGGTCAAATTTTTCCACGGCCTTGATAAGCCCCAGGTTTCCCTCCTGGATAAGGTCCAAAAACTGCATGCCCCGGCCCACATACCGCTTGGCGATGGACACCACCAGGCGCAGGTTTGCCTCGCTTAGGCGCTGGCGGGCCACCTCGTCCCCCTGGGCCATGCGGATGGCCAGCTCCACCTCTTCGTCGCCGGTGAGCAGGGGAACCCGGCCAATCTCCTTAAGGTAAACCTTGACGGGGTCGTCGATGTTGATGCCCTCGGCGTACAGCGCCACCTCCAGGTCCTCCCCCTTGTCGGTGGAGGCGGCCACCTCGGCGGCGTAGTCCTCGACGATTTCGATGTTGTTGGACTCAAAGGTGTCGTACAGCTTATCCACCTGCTCGACGTCATAGTCCAGCTCCTCCAGGGCGTCGTTAATCTCCTTGGTGGACAGCTTCCCCCGGGCTTTTCCCTGTTCGATGAGGTCTTTCAGGATCGTCTTCTTGTCTGCCAATTTCTGGTTCCCCCTATTTTTTATGGGCAGTTTGGGAGGCTATGTACCGTCCTAGCTCCTCGCCCTCCAGCCTGCCAAGCTCCTCGTCGGACTTTTTGTTTCTGTATTCCTGCAGCACCTGGATAAATTCCTTTGCCTCGGTCCTGCTTTGGTCCCTGTAAATGTCCTTGGTGGTGATCTCCATAAGCCGCCCCACCCGCTCCTCGGACAGCACGGCGCTTAGGGTGACCACCTCGGCGGGGTGCCCCTGGCTCAGCTTGGCGGTGATGGCCTGGTACAGCTCCCGGTCCCCCGGCGAGACAAAGTCCTGGTCCTCCACCTGCTCCCGCACCCAGGCGCAGCTGTCGGGGTGCTTCATCAGGTAGGCGATAACCCCCTCCCCCGCCAGCACCTGCCGGGGGTACTTCTGCCGCTCCAGCTCGCCCCGGGCGCCGGGGGCGGCGGAGGTAAAGGCCCGCAGCTGGCCTGCCTCCCGCTTGCGGGCGGTCTGCTGCTTGCGCTTGATAGCCGCGGCCAGCTGGGCCGCCACCGCCTGTTTGTCCACCTCCAGGTCCCGGCAGATCTTGCTCAGGTATACCTCCCGCTGGATGGGGCTGGGGTTGTCGGCCATCAGCCGCACAAACTCCTGGAGGAAGGCCACCCGCCCCTCGGCGGTGTCCAGGTCGTGGCTTTGGCGCAGCCGGGTAATGGCAAAGTCGGCGGCACTTTCGCTGCCCTCCAGCAGCCTTTCAAATTTTTCGGGGCCGTAGGTGCGAATATACTCGTCGGGGTCCTTGGCCCCGGTGATGGCCAGCACCCGCACCCCCACGCCGGCTTCCTCCAGCAGGCCGGTGGCCCGCCGGGTGGCAATCTGCCCCGGCTCGTCCGAGTCGTAGGCCAGCACCACCTCCCGGGTGTACTGGGCAATCAGCCGGGCCTGCTCGCCGGTCAGGGCGGTGCCCAGGGTGGCCACCGCGTTTTGGAAGCCCCCCTGGTGGATGGCCACCACGTCCATATATCCCTCGGCCAGAATCAGATCCCCCCGGCCGGCGCTTTTGGCAAAGTTGAGAGCGTACAGGTTGCGGCTTTTTTTAAACACCGGGGTGTCGCCGCTGTTAAGGTATTTGGGGCCCTTATCCCCCAAATTGCGCCCGCCAAAGGCGATAACCGCCCCCCGCAGATCGATGATGGGAAAAATGATCCGGTTGCGAAAGGCGTCGTAGACCCCCCCGCCCTTGCGGCGGACCCCCAGGTAACCGTCGGTCAGCTCGTCCTCGGTATAGCCCTTGCCCCGCAGGTAGGCGGTGAGTGTATCCCAGCTTTCCGGGGCGTAGCCCAGGCCAAACCGGGTGACCGTCTTTTTGGTCAGGCCCCGCTTTACAAGATAGGCCCGGGCATCCCGGCCCTGGTCGGACATAAGGCAGCTATGGAAAAAGCGCGCGGCCTCCCGGTTCATCTCCAAAATGCGCAGCCGGCGCCGGTGGCCGGTGTCGTCCACCGACCCCTCGGGCACCTGAAGGCCCACCCGGTCGGCTAAAAACTTGACGGCCTCCAGGTAATCCAGATTTTCCGCCCGGCGCACAAAGGTGATGGCGTCGCCCCCGGCCCCGCACCCAAAGCAGTAAAAGGACTGGCTTTCGGGGTAGACCGTAAAGGAGGGGGTCTTTTCGCTGTGGAAGGGGCAGAGCCCGGTGAGGTTGCGGCCCCGGCGTTTGAGCTGCACATAAGCGCCCACAATCTGCTCGATGTCGGCGCGGTATTTCAGTTCCAGCAAAAAGCTGTCCGGCAGCATAGGGGTCCCCTTCCTTTCTTTTCTTTTGCACTCGTGGTTATGGGCGGCAGTCTACCAGGACAATCCGGGGCAGGCCCGCCCCGTCCAGGGGGGCGTACCCCCGCAGCAGATAGCTTTGGGTGGCGCCCAGGGCAAACACCGTCTTCCCCTCCCCCACCTCCAAAACGGTCCGGGGGGTATCCACCCCGGGGCCAAGGGCCTGCAGCCGGCACTGGCCGGTGGGCAGGGGCCAAGCGTCCGTCACCCACCAGGAGCCGTCGTAGGTGGCGGCCGTCATGGGCTTTCCGTCGGCGTCCACCGGGGCCTGCTCCCACCGCCCCAGGGTCAGGGTGCGGGTATCCACCGCCTGGCCCAGCTGGGTCAGAATGCGGTCCTGAAAATAGTACCACTGGGAGAAGCCCAGACTGTACGTATTCAGCTCGGTAAAGTGCACCGTCTTGCCGTCGGCCAGCCGCATCATGGACAGCGCCCCGGTCCAGGCCGCGTCGGTGACCTCCGCCGTGACGGTGCCGCCGTCATCCAAAAACCGGGGGTTGGCAAAGCCGATGTGCCGGTCCGCAAAGTCGTACCCCTGGGGGAAGTGGGGGCGCAGGTCCTCCACTTTAAAAATCTCCCGGCCCGGGGAGCCGTCCGGGCCCTCCAGCCAGCAGCGCCGGTGGTCGGTGTAAAGCACCTGGCTTTCGTCGGGGTTTACGTCAAAATCCAGCAGTCGGGGCTCCGCCACCGACGCGCGGAGGTCCGCCGGAACCGTAAAGGCCAGGTCCAGCACCCCGGTTTTGGTGCTGCCGTGGTACAGGGCGTCGGGGGTAAACAGCCGGAAGTCGTAGGGCCCGTGGTCCCAGGCTTCGGCGCGAAAATCCTCCACCCCGGGGCTCAGCTCCCCCACATAGGGCACCGGGGCCCGGTACAGAATGGCGCCGTCCTGGGTGTCCACCCACCACAGCACATCCTGGCACCAGATAAGCACCCGGTCCCCGGCCTCCAGCAGCAGGGCGGCGTAGGTCCACCGGCCCTCCTCCCGGTACTGCTCCAGCACCTGCCGGGGGAACTGCACCGCCACATAGCTGCCCCCAAGGGCCAGGGGGCCCGGATGGTGGCGGGCGCCCTCCAGCAGCGCCTGCATCTTGTCAAAAACGGCGCCGTCGTACAGGCGAAGGCCTATCTCCTCCCCCACCTGAAAGCTGACCACCGTCTGGTCGGGGTAGGACGGCGCGCCGTAGGTCATGTCAAAATCGCAGTAGGAATCCCCGGCAAAGCCCACGGAGATGCGCCGGGCGCCGTCGCCCCCCAAATGCCCCAGCTCGTCCCGGTCCAGGGGGCGGCCGGGCCTGTCCCCAAGAAGGGCGGCCATCTGCCGAAGGGTGTCCTGTGTAAAGTCCATGGGCTGTCCAAACTCCAAAAAGGAGGCGTCCAGGAGGCTTGCCTTTAGGGGGTCCGCCTGGGCAATGGCGTCGGC
This sequence comes from uncultured Angelakisella sp., assembly GCA_937914895.1. Taxonomy (GTDB): domain Bacteria; phylum Bacillota; class Clostridia; order Oscillospirales; family Ruminococcaceae; genus Angelakisella. The sequence continues at coordinate 5,372 of CALGIL010000386.1, read as the reverse complement.
CAGCCGCTCCACCAAGGGGTCCGACGACTTTTTGGGGCCGCAGGACACCAGCAGCAGACAGATCAGCGCGGCCGCGGGCCATCGCCTCATGGGGCATCATCCTTTACTAGAAGTGAGCGGTGAGAAGTGAGAAGTGAGAGGGCAGAGGGCAGAGGCGAAAAGCGCAGCCCCCTGCTCTCGACACAGGGGTGCGAAGAAGTCAAAGTGCGCCAACTGTAAATTGGATGAGAATCGGCCGTTGCAGCGACCGCCGCGTGCAAGGGCACGCAAGGGAGCGAAACGGTCGAGTCTCGCCAATTTTACCGTGCCCAGGGCTGGGGGATGAAAAGGGCTTCGTAAGCCCCCACACAAAACCGATCGCTCATGCCGGCGATGTAGTCCACCGCCGCCCGCTCCACACCCTCCTCCTCCCGGATGACCGCGTAGTCCTCCGGCAGCTTTTGGGGGTGGGCCACATAATACTCGTACAGCTTTTTGACAATGTCCCTGGCCTTGCCCTCCTCCCCCTTTGCCACCGGGTCGGTGTACACCGTGTCAAAGAGAAAGGTCTTCAGCGCCTTGTAATACCCCTCGGTCTCGGCATCCATCCGGATGCCGTCCCCGCCGCTGTTTTGGATCAGGGACCCCACCAGTCGGGAGATGCGCAGGGACTTGGTGGCCCCCAGATTCACCTTGATGTCCCAGGGCAGGTCCTCCTCGGTCAGGATGCCGCCGCGGATGGCATCCTCGATGTCGTGGTTGATATAGGCGATTTTGTCGGCGTACCGCACCACCCGCCCCTCCAGGGTTTGGGCCCAGGGGAGGTTGTCCGAATGGCGGAGGATGCCGTCGCGCACCTCCTTGGTCAGGTTGAGCCCCCGGCCGTCCTTTTCCAGCTTTTCCACCACCCGCACGCTCTGCTCGCTGTGTTGGAAGTAAATGGGGGATACCTCCCGCAGGGCGTACTCCCCGGCGTGGCCAAAGGGGGTGTGGCCCAGGTCGTGGCCCATGGCGATGGCCTCGGTCAAATCCTCATTGAGGCGCAGGCCCCGGGCGATGGTGCGGGCGATCTGGCTTACCTCCAGGGTGTGGGTCAGCCGGGTGCGGTAGTGGTCCCCCTGGGGGAACAAAAACACCTGGGTTTTGTGCATCAGCCGCCGGTAGGCGTTGCAGTGGATAATCCGGTCCCGGTCCCGCTGGTACAGGGTGCGGATGGGACACTCCGGCTCGGGGACATCCCGGCCCGCGCTGTTTTGGGACAGCATGGCCCAGGGGGCCAGGGTCGCCCGTTCAATCTCCTGGGTGCGCTCCCGGACGGTGGATGCCTCTTCCATGATGTCGCTCCTTTCCCGCGGCCCCGGGGCCCGCGGCGGCACCGCAGGCAAGGGGCCCTGTTTCACCTCATCCACAACTATATCCTGTGTCTATTAGATTATACGACAGCGGTATAAAATCTCCTGCCTAAAAATCTAAAATTCTTCCTTTTTTCTAAAAATCGCCGGATTTCGACGATTTTTGCAGGAAAAAGGGAGAAAGGGGCGCCCGCCGGCGACGGGCGTCAAAAGGCGGGGCTCAGCGGGCCGCCTCCTGCCTGTGGGCCGCGTAAAATTCGTTGTACCACCCCAGCTGCTTTTGCAGCAGGGCGGGGGTATCCAGGCCGTAGGGGCACCGGGAGGCACAGTCGCCGCAGTGGAGGCAGCCCTCAATTTTGTCCATATCCTCCCGCCAGCTTTGGGTGAGATAGGGCGCGTAGGGCGCCCGGGTCATCAGAAAGGAGATGCGGGCGGCGTTGGGGATGGGGATGCCCGCCGGGCAGGGCAGGCAGTACCCGCAGGACCGGCAGAAGTCCCCGGCCAGCTCCTCCCGCTCCCGGCGGATAAGGGCCTCGGTTTCCTCCCCAAAGGGAGGCGGGGATGCGTCCAGGGCCAGCCACTCCTCCAGCTCCTCCATCCGCTGGATGCCGTAGATGGGCACCACATTGTCAAACCTTTGGAGGAAGGCAAAGGTGGCCGCCGGGTTTTGGATAAGGCCGCCGGACATGGCCTTCATGGCAATAAAGCCCACGTCCCGCTTTCTGCACTCCTCCACCAAATCCAGGTCCCGCTGGGCGGACAGCACCGAAAAGGGATATTGCAGTGTTTCGTACAAGCCCGATTGAACCGCCGCCAGGGCCACATCGGGCCGGTGGGCGGTCATGCCGATGTGGCGGATGACCCCCTGGTCCTTTAGGTCCCGCAGGCAGTCGTACAGGCCGTCCTCCTCCCCGGGGGCGTACATCCTGGGGGGGTTGTGGATCTGCAAAAGGTCCAGATAGTCGGTTTTCAGCTTTTCCAGGCTGTTATAAATGTTGGCCTTAAAGCGCTCCAGGGGCACGGGGGCGCTTTTGGTGGCAAGGATGATGTCCCCCCGCACGTCCCCAAGGGCGGCGCCGATTTTTTCCTCGCTGTCGGTGTAGGCGTTGGCGGTATCAAAAAAGTTGATGCCGCCCCGGTAGGCCCGCCGCAGGATTTTAACCGCCTCGTCCATGGACACCCGCTGGATGGGCAAAGCCCCAAAGCTGGTTTTGGTCACCATCAGGCCGGTTTGGCCCAGCCGCACTTTCTTCACTGTGTCATCCTCCCCCGTTTATGTTCTCCGCGTCCCGTCGGGCGAATCCCCGTCGAAGGGCGCCATTTTTTCCTCCAGAATCAGGGGGGCAACCGCCCCGGCGGACAGCTCCCCCAGGGCCCGGGCAAAGGCGTCCAGGCGTTCCCGGGGCAGCAGCAGGGTCAGGCGCACCCCCTGGGTAAACCGGGTGTCCAAAACGGCCGCTCCAAACCCCGGCAGCAGGTGGGTGATTTTGCCGTACTGGGCGTAGTCGGCATCCACCCCCACCACCACGGCGGGGCGCATCCGCAGCACCCGGGCGGCGTCCACGGCGCACTTGGCCCCCTGGGCGTAGGCCCGGGTCAGTCCCCCCGCCGCGTCCACTAGACCCTCCCGCCGGACCACCTCCAAAATGGGGCGGCCGGCGGTGCCGGAGGGCTCGCCGTCGTCGGAAAAGCGCTGCAGCCCACCCTGGCGCAGAACATAGGCGTAGCAGTGGTGGCTGGCCTCCCGGTGCTGGGCGCGGACCCCGCCCATAAACTCCGCGGCCTCCTCCGGGGTGGACACGGGGGCAATCTGCCCGATAAACCGGGAGCGTTTTTCCACAAACTCGGCGGCGGCGGGCGCCGCCACGGTGGTGTATGCCGCCTGCGCCATAGGCGCCCCCTTTCTCCCCGACGCCGCGGGGCCGCAGAATTGCAGAGAAGGCGGTGCAAGATCTGCACCGCCTCTGGTTGCCGCCGATTCAAATTTATTTCAGATTAAAGCGCTTGTTGAATCTGTCAACACGTCCGCCGGTGTCCACCAGCTTCTGCTTGCCGGTAAAGAACGGATGGCACTTGGAGCAAATCTCCACGCGGATCTCCGGCTTGGTCGAACGGGTCTCGATGGTCTCGCCGCAGGCGCAGCGGATGACCGACGGACCATACTTGGGATGAATTCCCTCTTTCATGACTTCCACCTCTTTCAAAATTACGCCGATGTAATTGGGCATCGGCCAAACGGAAACGTAACAGTGGTAGTTTATCACAGCCCCGCAAAATTTGCAAGTCCTTTTTATGGATGTTCCCGTTCTACAGTGACAGGTCAATGGGTAAATCTGCGGCCGCTTTGCCAGGGCGTATTGAAAGGGATGGTCAATGGTGATAAAATAAAAGCAGAAAATGCGGCCCGCCTTTACCGGGCACAGCGCATTTGGCCAGTCTACTTTTGATTTTTGGGGGGAGTTTTGTGAGCAGAGCCGCGGCAGAATTTTTGCAAAAACATCCGGTGCTGGTCAAAACCGTGGTACTTGGATATATTGTTTTTGCGGGATGCTTTGTGTTCCCCATCCGCAGCGAAAAATTTCCCCTGGATTTTATGGGGGCCTATTTGACTGCCGCATCCTACGGAATCATTGCACTCTCCCTTGCCGGTGTTTATGGGCCTAACAAGGGTCCCGCCGTCTACCTCCGGACGCTGGTTTTTACGGTGCTGGGCCTGCTGTGCAGATATTTCTTAGAGTATGGAGAGGTGTCCAACACCTATAACTTTACAGTGGGCAATGTTATCCTCTATCTTGTCTTGATTCCTTTGGGAACCTTCCTTGCCTACTATTTTATCGTTCGAAAATTGCTGTCAGAGGCGAAGCGGAAAGAGACATCCGGAGAGTAGGCCTCGATAACGCCCAAAATCAAAGAATCCCCGCACGGATTTGGATGCGGGGATTCTTTTCTTTGGTTCCCTTCACAAGGCCAGGCGGCGCAGACCAAGCATCGCCACGGCGTCATGGACAGGCCGTTCCGGCTTTGGGGGCTTTACCCGCCCAGGCCCAGCTTTGCCTCCTTCAGCCGGCGCCAAAGGGCCTCGGCGCCGGGGCAGTCCGCCGCCTTCAGGGAATAGTACGCCTTCAGCTTGGGCTCGGTGCCCGAGGGGCGCACAATGACGCTGCCCAGGTCCTCCACCCCGTATTCCAGCACGTTGGAGGCGGGCAGGTCCAGGGCCGTCTCGGCACCGTCCTGCAGCCGCACCCCCGTGCGGTAGTCGGCCCGGTACACAACCCTGTGCCCGGCAAGTTCCCCGGGCGGCTCCCGGCGCAGGTCCTCCATAATGCCGCCCATGCGCCGCATGCCGTCGCCGCCGGCAAAGGTATAGCTGTCCACCTTGTTGAGGTAATAGCCAAACCGCGCGTACATCTCGTCCAGGGCCCGGCCCAGCTGCTTGCCCTGGGCGCGGTACCAGGCGGCCATTTCGCAGATGAGCACCGCGGCGTCCACCCCGTCCTTATCCCGGACATAGCCGCCGGACAGATAACCGCAGCTCTCCTCAAAGCCCAGCAAAAAGCGGTCCTCCTCCCCCGCTTCCTCCAGCCTTGCAATCTGCTGGCCAATCCACTTAAAGCCGGTAAGCACCGCCCGCACCTGAATGCCGTACTGGGCGGCCACCGCGTCGGCCATGGTGGTGGAGACGATGCTTTTGACCACCACGGGATCTTTGGGCATGGTGCCGTTTGCCGTCCGGGACCGGGCGATGTAGTCGATAAGCAGGCAGCCCATCTCGTTGCCCGAGATAAGGCGGGGCTTGCCGTCCTCCATAACGGCGGCGCCCACCCGGTCACAGTCCGGGTCGGTGGCCAGCAGCAGGTCGGCGTCCAGCTGCTGTACCAGCCGCAGGCCCAGCTCCATGGCCTCATAAATCTCGGGGTTGGGGTAGGGGCAGGTGGGAAAATTGCCGTCGGGGTACTCCTGCTGGGGCACCACGGTGACGTCGGTGACGCCCATGCGCGAAAGGGCCGTCAGCACGCACCGCCGCCCCGCGCCGTTAAGGGG
>CALGIL010000385.1 GCA_937914895.1 uncultured Angelakisella sp. | reverse complement strand
CGGGCAGTATGCCCGTTTTGCCCGGCTTGGTGTAAAAGGCCGAAGCCCGGCGGAGGACTTTTACGGCAAGCTGAGAGCCGGGACGGATGTCCCGGCTCTCTTGGATGGAGGGTGATGCGTACTCAGCCGCCGGCCACGGCCAGCTGGAGGTAGTGCATCCCAAAGAACAGGAGCATACCGCCCACAAGCAGTACCAGCAGGATGGTGTTGGGGCTTCTGCCCTTGCGCAGCTGGCCGAACACCACAAAGGAGAGGATCAGGGGCAGAAGGCCCGGCATAATGGTATCCAGAATCTCCTGGAAGTTGAGCAGGACGCCCTGCATGTCCAGCTCCAGGGTAATGGGGAACTTGACGATGGTGCGGACAAGGCCGCCGATGACCGTAAGGCCCAGGATCTTGGCCGCCTCGGTGGCCTTGGTCAGGGTGCCGTCGGCAGAGATTTTAGCCAGGAACTCCCGGCCGCCCTGATAGCCGATTTTAAACCCGAAGTAGCGCACCAGGGTGCTGGGCAGCAGGTTGAGCAGCAGGTACAGAATCAGGCCGATGACATTGCCCTGTACGGCCATGGGCGCGCCCACGCCGGCGGCGATGACCCGGAAGGTGCCCCAGAAAAAGCTGTCGCCGATGCCGGCCAGGGGGCCCATCAGGGCGGTCTTGACCGAGTTGATGGCGGAGGGGTCCATGCTTTCGGAGTTGTTGGCGTACTCCTCCTCCATGGCGCAGCTGATGCCCAGGCAGAAGGGGACCAAAGAGCAGGTGGTGTTAAAGAACATGTTGTGGCGGCGCAGGGCCTCCACCAGGTCCTCCTTTTCCGGGTACAGCTTGGTCAGCGCGGGGATCATGGCGCGGCAGTAGGGGGTGGCCTGCTGGCGCTCGTAGGAATAGCAGCCCAGGATTTGATAATGCCGCCACCAGACGGATTTCAGTTCCTTTTTGGTCAGCTCAAGCTTTTTGTCCGTTTTGTTGACTGCATCCATTTCAGTCCACCTCCTCTGCGGGTTTAAGCTGGAAGTAAATAAAGGCGCAGACGCCGCCCGCCAGGGCGATGCCCATGCTTCCCAGGTTGAGGTACGCGGCCAGGAAGAAGCCCAGGAAGAAAAATCCGGCAAACTTGATGTTCCAGGTAAACTTCATCAGGGTGCCGATGCCGATGGCAGGCAGAAGGCCCGCCGCGTAAGTAAGGCTTTGGCGGACAATGTCCGGGATGGAGTTGACAAAGGCGCTGACCGCGCCGGAACCCAGGACAAAGGCCACAAAGACAATGACAAAGTAGACCACGGCGTACACCGCGCCGCCGGCCATGCCCACCCAGTAGATGGTCTTGGTGTCGGCGCGCTCCACCGCCTTTTCACCAATGCTGGTCCAAACGGAGTTGGAGGTGGTGATGAAGGTGCCCAGCACCGTGGCAAGCAGCGCGATGGGAATGGCCAGGGTGACCGCCTCTTCGGTGGTCAGATTGCCGGAAATGGCCAGGGCCGACGCAATGACGCTGCCCGAGACCACCTCCGACGGGGTGGCGCCGATTTGCACGACGCCCATCCAGATGAGCTCCAGAGTACCGCCGATGATAAGGCCCTTGGTAAAGTCGCCCAGCACCAGGCCCACCAGGGAGCAGAGCCAGATGGGACGCGCGATCATCTGCTGGCCCATCCAGGCCTGTTCAATTCGTCCATAGGCGGCGATAAGGCCGACCAGGATCCCTTGTACTACCATAAATTTTCCTCCTCTTGTGTCTTATTTAAACTTGCCCGCGATTTCCTCCCAGCCCGCTTTGGAAACGGTGGGGGTAATCTGCGCGAACACCTCGACACCCTTGTCGTGTATCCTCTTCAGGACCTCAAATTCCTCCGGGGAAATGTAGACGTTGACCACCTCTTTTTTGCCCTCGGTAATGCGCCCCGCCTTTTCGTCCAGGGGCGGGCCCACGTTCAGCCGCGGGATGCCGGGGACGTTGTCAAAGAGATACTCGGCGTCATAGACATTGCCCACCACCACAAAAATTTTCTTCTTTTCGTACTTGGGGCTGTTCAGACGTTCCACCGCCTTGGCCTTATCCCACACAAACATATCGGCGTTGGCGGGCTTTGCCAGCTTCAGGGTCATCGTCTCAAAGGGGTCGTTGGCGGCGCGGTCGCTGACCACCACAAAGGTGTCGGGGTTTACCTCGCCCATCCAGGAGACAGCCACCATGCCATGGACCAGCCGTCCATCAATGCGTACCAGAGAAATCATTCCATGCACCTCCATGCCACTTTCCGGGCGGACCCGGGTCTTTCGGTACCTGCCTGTCAGTCCTCGTCGTCCTCCCCGGCCTGGGGCAGCTTCAGATTCATCAGACACAGGGAGCTTCGCGCGGCCTCGATGGCGGTCTCCAGCATTTCCTGGTCCACGTCCTCGGTGGCAAAGCAGACCTCCAGCAGCACCACCAGGTTCATCCCCGTCACAAGCCAGTATTTGTGCCTGGCCAGGGTCCTAAAGGCCACCTGATTGACGGACCCGCCGTACAGGTCGGTAAAAACCACAATGTTTTTGCCCTGGTTTTCCTCGATAAGCCGGCAGAACCGCTCCTCAAAATTGGTGTCGCCCTGGGTCTGCTCAATGACGTCCAGCTGGGCGTCCGCCTTAAAAAATCGGACTGTTTCGCGCATTCCCTCCGCCAGCTTGCTGTGCGAAGCAAGAATGATGTGATTCATCAGATCCCTCCCCTGGCCCAAATAGAACCATACATTTTGCGGATTATCATAGTATTGGTATATACATTTGCATTATAAAGCATGACCTTTTTCCTGTCAATATGGTATATTCCATTAAATTTCTATTTCTGATTTATGAAAAATCACATTTCTTCCGGAAACGGCCCCGTTTTTCCCTCCCATCACAGCTTCTATACAATTTTGCTGTTTACAAGCAGTTATATAGATGTTACAATAAAAATGCGGTATTGGTATATACAAAACATTGAACGGACTGAAGGAGGATTACGCACAATGGCAGAAGTACTTTCTATGATCGGCCATGTCAAGGACAGCCCCCGTGTCCTTAGGCGCGCCTTTGACGAACGGTTTGAATACGGCCGGGAGTTTATTGATACCCTTGCGTCCCGGGACGTCAAAAAAATGTTCTTTTTGGGGTCCGGCACCTCCCACCACGCCATGATGGTCGTCCGCAACATGTTTGTGGAGATTTTGGGCGTGGAGGGCGTCGCCTGCGAGCCCACCATCTTTGCCTACCACGAGCCCATCAACCCCAACGGCATGTACGGCAAGGACCAGATTGTGGTGGTCGGCCTGTCCCAGCACGGCACCAGCATTTCCACCTGTACCGCCCTGCAAAAGGCCAGGGATGAGGGGTACCTCACCTACGCCATCACCGAGGAGCTGGGCTCCCCCATCACCACCATTGCCGACAAGACCATCCACATCGTCTGCGAGCGGGAGCAGATTGGGCCCGAGACCCGGGGCTATACCGAGACCATCTTCCAGTTTTACCTGATGGCCCTGGAGATTGCCAAGGCCAAGGGCATTGTGGACGAAGCCAAATACGGCAAAATGAACGCCGACGCCCAGGTGCTGGTGGATAACCTGCACACCATCGTCGATGAGAGTATTGCCTGGTTTGAGAAGAATAAAGCGGAATTTTTGACCAT
>CALGIL010000384.1 GCA_937914895.1 uncultured Angelakisella sp. | reverse complement strand
GGGCAGGCTTTTGGAAAGGCGCAGCCCCGCCACAATGGCAAGGAATACAATGAGGATCTTAATTACTTCAGTCATATGGTTACTCCGTCCCGCAGATGTCTGGAGATTCCCGCTTCCGGCCGCGAAAACCTTCGTTTTCAGTGTACCATTCCTGTCAATCCGTTTTAAAACGGCACCGTGGGGGATGGCTCTGCCGCCGAACTGTTTGCCGCGGCATAGCGCCCGGAAACCGCCCGGCGGCAGAGCCAAAACCTTTGGATTTTCTGTGTAAAAGCGTGCGTCCTTTGCCTGCCGCCCAACACCGCCCGGCGGCAGAACCTAAAACCTTTGGATTTTCTGTGTGAAAGTGTGCGTCCTTTGCCTGCCGCCCAACACCGCCCGGCGGTGAAACTATAAAATCCCGCGTGGGCGTGGGGTTACTCAGCCGCTGCCGGGGCGGCGGCGGAGTCTTCCTCGTCGTCCCCCGCCCAGACGCTGGCCTGGATGCGGATGCTGGGCGATTTGGAGCGGATGAGGCCATACAGGGCGCAGATTGCAAGGGCGGCCAGGCTGACGCCGGCAATGACCGGGGTCAGGCCGCGGATGGAGTAGATAAAGATGCCGATTTGTGCCCCAAGGCAGAGAGTGCAAAGGAGATAGTAAACTCCGTTGGGCACATGGTACCGGGATTTTGCCCACGCCTCCGGGAACTTGCTGGGCACCTGGTAATACGCATAGATCTGTAAAAAGGACCGGACCGAGTTGAGCAGCAGAATATTGTTGGTAATGGTGTTGACGTTAAAGCCCAAAATCAGGGGGATAAGGCCCAAAGCGTAGTTAAGCGTCAAAATCTTCCAGGGGGCGCCGCGCTTGTTAAGAGCGCCAAAGGACCGGGGGAACCAGCCGTCCTCGCAGGAGCGCTGCACCGGCATACAGGCGGAGGGCATACTGGAATTCATGGTGGTGGTTAAAGCCATTACCGGGCCGCCGATGATAAAAGCGGCAAAGAGAACGCCGGGCAGGGTCTCCCTGGCCACAATGGTCAGGGGCTGGCCGATGACCTGTTCCAGGGGCAGCACGCCGGAGCCCGCCATGGCCACCCCCACATACAGCACCGTAATGGTGGGAATAGACAGAAGGATGGCCTTGGGGATGTCCTTGGTGGCGTTTTTGGCGGCGTAGCCGTAGTTCATGGTCATGGAGTACCCGGTGGTGGAATAGACGTAGAGGAACATGGAGGTTATTAAACCGTTTATGCCATTTGTCATAAACAGGGGGCCCGATACATCAAAGATGGGATTTTGCAGCTTGAGAAAGCCCGCCACAATAAACAGCAGCAGGGCGGCAATGAGGACCCAGGTCATCAGCTTTTGGGCGCTGGCCATAAAATCGACGCCGCAAAGGTTGACAATGTAGAAAAAGGTCAGCAGTACAATGCCGCAAAGGGTGGGATTGACGGCAGGAAAAACCGAATTGATGTACATCCCCAAAGAGACGCCGAAAAGGGACAGACTGATCATGCCGGTCATCTGCGCCACCGCAAACATCCCGGCCACCTGCTTGTTGGTGGTGGCCGCAATCAGCGAGTAGTAGCCCCCGGCCATCCGCAGGGTGCCTGTGATAAAGACCACCGGCAGGATGATAAAGACCCCCAGGATGATGGCCAGCAGGTACCCCAGCCAGGCGGAATACCCGGTAAGCCCCAGGGCCGGGCCCACCAGCGTAATAACGCCGGCCCCGATGACCTGGCCGATGGACAGGGCGTACAGCTCCACCAGCCCCAGGGTACCCTTGGGCGGGCGCGGGGTTTGCACAACACCCTCGCTGAGTACCTTATTTTTTTGTTCATTGCTCATAAAGTAACCTCCTCATTCTTTTGACCATAGCGGATGCCGCCGCCCGAATGATGTCGAGTTTCCCGCAAAAGGAAAAAAATCCCCATATCGCTGTAAAACAGGAGTTACTTTGTCAGGCACGGGCCCCTGCCCCTCCGGGGGCGCGGCGCGCCTCCGGAGGGACGCCCGCGGCGGGCTTATTCCACCGTGGTCTTCATCAGGGTGTTCTTAAAGCAGTACTCGCTCAGCTCGTTGCCAAGGCCCGGTTCCTCGGGGATTTTATAGCGGCCATTTACGGGCTGCAGGTCCTTGACGGCCAGGCGTTTATTGTATTCGCACAGGTTGACCCGGTGATGCTCATGGATGACGAAGTTGGGGATGGCCGCCTCCAGGTGCAGGGAAACCGCCGTGGACAGGGGGCTGGCGCACACGTGGGCCTGGACGCTGACATCATACACATAGGCCATGTCGCAGATCTTTTTGCCCTCGGTCAGGCCGCCGCAGTTGCCAAGGTCGGGCTGGATGACCTGCACCGAGCTGTTCTCGTAATACCTGGCGTACTGCCAGCGGGAGAAGACCCGCTCGCCGTGGGCGATGGGCATTTGCAACTTGTCGCAGATGTACTTGGTCATCTTGGGGTCGGGGGTGCTGGGCTCCTCATAGTAGAAGATGTTGTACTTCTGGGCCTCCCGCCCCAGCTGCACCGCGCCATTTGCGTCCAGGAAGGAGTGGTTTTCCATAATGATGTCCACGTCGGGGCCCACGGCCTCCCGCACCGCGGCCACCCGGTCGATGACCGTATGGACCATTTTGGGGGTCAGCAGGCGGGTGCGATCCTCAGTCTCATAGCGGGATCCGTCCTCGGGCTTAAAGGTGAAGAAGTCGATTTTGATGGCGTCGTAGCCTTCGGCCACCGCCTTTTTGCTGACGGCGGCGTAATCCTCCAGCTTATACAGCGCCTCCTGCTTGGGGCTCCAGCCAAACTGCAGCTGGCTTGCGTAGCAGCGGATGTTGTCCCGGAACTTGCCGCCCAGCAGCTTATAGACGGGCACGCCGAAAAACTTGCCCTTAATGTCCCACAGGGCGATGTCGATGGCCGAAATGCCCGCAAAGACCACCGGGCCGCCGTTTTGGCCCCAGAAGGTGGACCGGTACAGTTTATCCCAGATAATCTCGTTTTCCAGGGGGTCCATGCCGATGATAAGGGCGGAAAGGTCCTTAATCATCCCAAAGGCCGCCGAGGAGGCAATGCCGTAGGCCAGGGCCGCTTCGCCGTCGCCGTAAATTCCCTCGTCGGTGTGGATGCGGCAGACCACCGGCTTCCAGGTTGGCGCGTCTTTAAGGACGTCCACTTGCATGATCTCCACTTTTGTGATTTTCATCTGCTCCATAACTCCTTTCATCTTACAAAACGGCTGTCTTATTCCCACCTTCGGCGGCGCGGCGGGGCGCCCCGCCGCCGAACATGCCTCTTTCGTCCGGCGGGCCCTACTCCACCGTGGTCTTCATCAGGGTGTTTTCAAAGCAGTATTCGCTCAGCTGGTTGCCAAGGCCCGGCTCCTCGGGGACCTTGTAGCGGCCGCCCACGGGCTGCAGGTCCTTGACGGCCAGCTTTTTGTTGTAGCCGTGGAGGTTGAAGACATGATGCTCGTGGATGACAAAGTTGGGAATGGCCGCCTCCAGGTGGAGGGCCGCCGCCGTGGACAGGGGGCTGGCGCACACGTGGGCCTGGACGCTGACGTCGTACACATAGGCCATGTCGCAAATCTTTTTGCCCTCGGTAATGCCTCCGCAGTTGCCAAAGTCGGGTTGGATGACCTGCACCGAGCTATCCTCGTAGTACCTGGCGTACTGCCAGCGGGAGAAGACCCGCTCGCCATGGGCGATGGGCATTTGCAGCTTGTCGCAGATGTACTTGGTCATTTTGGGGTCGGGGGTGCTGGGCTCCTCGTAGTAGAAGATGTTGTACTTCTGGGCCTCCCGCCCCAGCTGCACCGCCGTGTTGGCGTCCAGATAGGAGTGGTTTTCCATGATGATGTCCACATCGGGGCCTACGGCGT
>CALGIL010000383.1 GCA_937914895.1 uncultured Angelakisella sp. | reverse complement strand
CTCTTTCCCTACACGACGCTCTTCCGATCTATAGGCCTGCCCTCCTTCACCAGGGAGGAGAAGGCCATACGGGAACGGTCCATGGAGCTGCTGGCCAGCCTTCGGCTGGACAGCGTGGCGGACGAGGTATCCTCGTCGCTGCCCTACGGCGCCCAGCGCAGGCTGGAAATTGTCCGCGCCCTGGCCACAAACCCGTCCCTGCTGCTGCTGGACGAGCCCGCCGCCGGCATGAACCCCTCCGAGACGGCCGAGCTGATGGAACACATTGTAAAGGTCCGGGATACCTTCCAAATCGCCATCATGCTCATCGAGCACGACATGAACCTGGTCATGGGCATCTGCGAGGGCATCTGCGTCCTCAACTTTGGCAGGGTGATTGCCAAGGGCACCCCCCGGGAGATTCAGAATAACCCCGAGGTCATCGAGGCCTATCTGGGCAAGAAGAGGGAGGGGTGAGGCGGATGCTGAGGGTAAAGGACCTGAATGTCTATTACGACGCCATACACGCCGTCAAAAATGTCTCGCTGGAGGTAAACGAGGGGGAGATTGTCACCCTTATCGGTGCCAACGGCGCCGGCAAAAGCACCGTTTTGCAGACCCTCTCCGGCCTGCTGCGCTGCCGCAGCGGCGAAATTGAGTTTTTGGGTGAAAGCATTGCCGCCACCCCCGCCCACAAAATTGTGGAGCGGGGCCTGGCCCAGGTACCCGAGGGGCGGCGTGTCTTTTTGCAGATGACCGTGGAGGAAAACCTGGAAATGGGCGCCTACACAAGGCCGGCGGGGGAGGTGGCCGCCAGCCTGGAAAAGGTCTACGGCCAGTTCCCCCGGCTGCTGGAGCGCAAAAAACAGATTGCGGGCACCCTTTCCGGCGGCGAGCAGCAGATGCTGGCCATGGGCCGGGCGCTGATGAGCCAGCCCAGGCTTCTGCTGCTGGACGAGCCGTCCATGGGCCTTGCCCCCATTTTGGTGGAACAGATTTTTGACATCATCAAAGCGCTGCACAAGGGCGGCACCACCATTTTGCTGGTGGAGCAGAACGCCCAGATGGCCCTGTCCGTGGCGGACCGCGCCTATGTGCTGGAAACCGGCGCCATTGCCGTCTCCGGCACCGGCAAAGAGCTTTCGGAAAGCGACGAGATCCGAAGGGCCTACCTGGGGGGCTGAGGCGGCGCAAACCAAACGGAGGAACACCAATGGAGTATACCGAGAAAAACGCCGAAACCATCGACCGATGGGTGGACCAGGGCTGGGAGTGGGGCGTGCCCCTTTCTCATGAGGCCTTTCTGGAGGCCCGACAGGGCCGGTGGTCAATGGTGCTGACGCCCACAAAGCCCGTCCCGGGGGATTGGTTCCCCGACCTGCGGGGCAAACGGGTGCTGGGCCTTGCCGCGGGCGGGGGCCAGCAGATGCCCGTTTTTGCCGCCCTGGGCGCCGACTGTACCGTCCTGGATTATTCCCCAAAACAGATTGACAGCGAGCTTGCCGTGGCCCGGCGGGAGGGGTATGCCATCCGCGCCGTCCGGGCGGATATGACAAGGCCCCTGCCCTTTGAGGACGCCTCCTTCGACCTGATTTTTCACCCCGTGTCCAACTGCTACATCCGGGAGGTCCTGCCCGTCTGGCGGGAGTGCCACCGCATCCTGAAACAGGGGGGCAGGCTGATGGCGGGGCTGGATAACGGCTTTAACTACCTGTTTGACGAGGACGAGCGGGAGGTAAAGCACCGCCTGCCCTTTGACCCCCTGGCGGACCCGGCACTTTTGGAGGTGCTGGAGCGGGATGATTCGGGGGTCCAGTTTTCCCACACCCTGGAGGAGCAGATCCGCGGGCAGCTGAAAGCGGGGTTTGCCCTGCTGGACCTGTACGAGGACACCAACGGCAGCGGCTTTTTGCACGACCGGGGCGTGCCCACCTTTTGGGCCACCCTGACCGAAAAACGATGAACGGACCCGGCCTTGTGCCGGGCCTTTTTTTCGCCGCGAATCCCCCCTGGGGGGACGGGCATATATAAAGGCTTGTCTGCATATTCCTGAACCAAAGGAGGTTTAAAATATGCAGAGCCTGACAACTAAAGAATTTGATGAAAAACCCGGGCGGGGCCTTACCCAGGGGGAGGTGGAGGCCGCCCGCAGGGAATTTGGCGAAAACCGGCTGACCCCCAAGGGGCGCACGGGCTTTTGGCGCAGCTTTGCCCACAGCTTTGGCGATCCCATGATCAAGATCCTGCTGGCGGCCCTGGCCATCAACCTTATCTTTCTGGCCAAAAATGCCAACTGGTTTGAATCCGTGGGCATCGCCTTTGCCATTCTGCTGGCCACCCTGGTGTCCACCATCTCGGAATACGGCAGCGAATCCGCCTTTGAAAAGCTGCAGGAGGAGGCCTCTAAAACCCGGTGCCGTGTCCTGCGGGCGGAGGGCCCCCGGGAGCTGCCCACCGAGGAGGTGGTGGTGGGGGACCTGGTGCTGCTGCAGCCCGGCGACCGCATCCCCGCCGACGGGGTTTTGGTGGAGGGACAGCTGGAGGTGGACCAGTCGGTCTTAAACGGCGAAAGCAAGGAGGCCCAAAAGCACCCGGCCCCGGCCCACACCGGCGGGGGACGGGGGGACGACTTTCTGGCCCCGGACCTGCTTTTTTCGGGTACCGTGGTCTGTGCCGGGCAGGGGATGATGCGGGTGCGGGGCGTGGGCGACCACACCTTTTACGGCCGCATCGGGGAGGAGATCCAGGAGGAGACCCGGGAAAGCCCCCTGCGGTACCGCCTGACGGGCCTGGCCTCGTCCATCGGCAAGTTTGGGTACGCGGCGGCGGCTGTTTCCGCCCTTGCCTTTTTGTTTAACAATATTTTTATCGATAAGGGCTTTAATCCCGTTCTCATCAAGGCCGCCCTGGGCTCCTGGCACACCATGTTCCCCCTGCTGGTCCAGGCCTGCACCCTGGGGGTCTCGGTGGTGGTGATGGCCGTGCCCGAGGGGCTGCCCATGATGATTACGGTGGTGCTGTCCGCCAACATGAAGCGGATGATCCACGACAACGTCCTGGTGCGCAAGCTTATCGGCATCGAGACGGCGGGCAGCATGAACATCCTGTTTACGGATAAGACGGGCACCCTGACCGGGGGTAAGCTGGATGTGGTGGAATTTACCGACGGGGCGGGCAAAGCCTGGGACAGAAAGGCCCTGGGCCGGGACGGGGTGCCCCTCCACGGGATTTTAAGGGACTGCCTGCGCTATAATTCCGGCGCGTCTATGGAGGGCAAAAAGGCCATTGGCGGCAACGCCACCGACCGGGCCCTGCTGGAATTTGCCCAGGAGCTGGGGGGCGGGCGCACCGGCGTGCAAAGCAGGGTGGTGCTGCCCTTTGCCAGCGAGCATAAGCTGATGATGTCCGCGGTGTACGGCGGCTGGGAGGCCACCCTGGTCAAGGGCGCCCCCGAAAAAATTCTGCCCCGCTGCACGGCCTATTACGACGAAGCCGGCATCCAGCGGCCCCTGCCGGGCCGCGGACCCATCCAGCGCGCCCTGGGGGAGTACACCCAAAAGGCCATGCGGGTGCTTGCGGTGGCGGTGGCCGACCCCGGCGTTCGGGACCCCGGGGCCCTGCAAAACTTAAAGCTGGTGGGCCTTTTGGCCATCCGGGATACCGTGCGGCCCAAAACCCGCAGCGGGGTGCGCCAGGTGCGCCAGGCCGGCATCCAGACTGTCATGATTACCGGGGACGCCAAGGAGACGGCCGCCGCCATCGCCCGGGAGGTGGGCATTTTGCAGGGCGGCCGGGACCTTGTCATCACCCACGAGGAGATGGGCCGGATGAGCGACCGGGAGCTGATGGACGCCCTGCCCCGGGTGCGGGTGGTGGCAAGGGCCCTGCCCTCGGACAAAAGCCGCCTGGTGCGGGTGGCCCAGGCCATGGACCTAGTGGTGGGCATGACCGGCGACGGGGTCAACGACGCGCCGGCCTTAAAGCAGGCGGACATCGGCTTTGCCATGGGCAGCGGCACCGAGGTGGCCAAGGAGGCCGGGGACATCGTCATCCTGGACAATCGCTTCGACTCCATTGCCAAGGCGGTCTGCTATGGCCGCACCATCTTCAACAGCATCCAGAAGTTTATCATCTACCAGATGAGCACCTGCCTGTGCGCCGTGGGCGTGACGGTGGTGGGCCCCCTGATCAAGGTGGATTTTCCCATTACCATCATCCAGATGCTGTGGATCAACATTGTCATGGACACCCTGGCCGGCCTTGCCTTCAGCGGGGAAAAGCCCCGTTCGGAGTACATGCGGGAGCTCCCCAAGCGCAGGGACGCCCCCCTCATCAACGGCTACATGAAAAACCAGATCGCCGTGGGCAGCGTCTACTGCACCATCCTCTGCCTGTGGTTTTTAAAAGGCCCCTTTTTTGGCGGACTGGTGGAGCAGTACGGCCGGATGTACGGCCTGACGGCCTTCTTCGAGCTTTTTATGTTCTGCGCCATTTTCAACAGCTTTAACGCCCGCACCAGCAAGCTGAACATTTTGTCCCACATCTCCTCCAACTCCTCGTTTTTGTGGCTGATGGGCACCGTGGCCCTGGTGCAGACCCTCATCCCGTTTTTTGGCGGGCCGGTTTTCCGCACCGTGCCCATTCAGATGCGCCACATGGCCGCCATTGTGCTCATAGCCTTTTCCATGGTCCCGGTGGACCTGCTGCGCAAGCTGCTGTCCAAAAGCGCGGGGGTCTCCCGCAGCGCCGTCGCCTTTGGGCCCCCCAGCCCCCTGCAAAAGGCCCCGGGCGCAGGTCCGCTTGCGGGCCGCGCCGAATAGGTGCAAAAAGCCTCCGGCGGGGGATTCCTGCCGGGGGCCTTTTGGTGCCCTGGGGGCGGGGTCCTGATTTTAGCCAAAGTTATCTTTTTTACTTTATGGGGTGTTGCCCCAA
>CALGIL010000382.1 GCA_937914895.1 uncultured Angelakisella sp. | reverse complement strand
GCCCACCACAATATCCACATGGGGATAGCTTTTTTTCAGCCGCTGGGCCACCTGAGGCTGCTGGGTCATGCACCCCGCCAGCACAATAATCAAATCCGGCTTTCGCCGTTTGTAATGCTTCAGGGCGCCCACGTTGCCCAGCACCCGCTGCTCGGCGTGCTCCCGCACCGCGCAGGTGTTGTACAAAATCAAATCCGCTTCCTCCGGGCTGTCGGTAAAGCCATAGCCCATCTGGGCAAGAATTCCCCGGAGCTTTTCGGAATCCGCGGCGTTTTGCTGGCACCCGTAGCTGTGCACCAGCGCCAGGGGCTGGGACAGATGGTCCTGGGCCAGGCGCTGGCGCACAAGGTCCGTAAACTGCCGCGGGGCAGACATCCGGGCATAGTCCAGCACCCGGTTTTTTTCAGTAGACAAAGCTTTCCCTCCGCTCTGGGGGTATCCATTCTGGGTGGTCCGCAACAAAATTAGTATACCATTTTTCCGCTCTGTTTTCAACGGGGTCCTGCCCTTCCCAAGGGGGTGCCCATTATAGAAAAGCCGGCCTGGCGGACCAGACCGGCGGGAACCCTTTCAGAGGCTGTCGGCAAGGCTTTGGCCCAGGGCCTCCGCCTTGTCCAGGTCCTCCCGGGTGGGCATAAAATTGACCCGGAGACCCTCCCCCAGCACCTTCATCCGCAGGGATGAAAGCCGGGCGTTGATGTTGGGCACGGCCTCGCCGCTCCAGCCGTAGGAGCCGAAGGCCGCGCAGGGCACCTTGGCGCTGCCGATGGCGTCCACCCCGGCCAGCAGATGCCAGGTAGGCGGCACCGCGTCCCGGTTGATGGTGGGCGACCCCACGGCAAAGGCGTCCGCCTGGTTGAGGATGCCGTGGAGGCTGCCCATGTCGTGGTCGATAAGGTCCAGCAGGGGCGCGTCGGCATCCCCCCGGGACAGAATGCCCGCCGCCACGGACTGGGCCAGCATCCGGGTATAGCCGTAGGCCGAGGTGTAAAACACCGGAATCAGCCGCTTTTCCCGGACCTTTGGGGTGCTCCATTCCCGGTAGCGGTCCATGGCGTACTCCAGCATGCAGCCCTTTGTCAGCACCGGGCCGTGGCTGGGCAGCACCATGTCAAAGTCAAGGGCCTCCAGCTTTTTTAGGCCCGCCTGCACATGGGGCCGAAAAGGGGCGAAAATGGCGGTGTAGTACCCCAAAAAGGCCTTTTGGTACTTCTCGGGATAGGCCATGTTTACGTCCAGCAGATAGGGCTCGCAGTAATGGGCGCCCAAAAAGTCGCAGGTAAACACCACCCGGTCCTCGGGCAGCCAGGTAAAAATGCTGTCGGGCCAGTGGAGGAAGGGGGCGGAGACAAACCGCAGGGTTTTACCGCCCAGGTCCAGGGTATCCCCATCCTTGACCGTCCGGATGTCCAGGTCGTCCCGGTTGGTGATGCCCCGCACATACAGGGCCCCCGCCTGAGAGGTAAAAATGGTCACCCGGCCCACCAGCTCCAGCAGCTTTGCCAGGGCGCCGGTGTGGTCCGGCTCGTTGTGGTTGAGGATGATGTAATCAATTGCCTCCGGGGGACAGACCTCGCGGATGTTTTGGAGGTACATCTCAAAAAAGCTGTTGTGGCAGACATCCACAAGGGCCGTCTTTTGGGCCCCCCGCACCAGATAAGAGTTGTAAGACGTGCCGTACTCGGTAGCCATGACGATGTCAAACACCCGCATCCCCGGGTTCAGCGCGCCCACGGCATAAATGCCGGGCCGGATGACCTGCATACAACTCCCCCTTCCCTTTGCGTATTGTCGGTTTTTGCGTCAGGCTTCTGCCTCAGGCCTCTTCTTCAAACATGGACTTGTCCACGCCGCACATGGGGCAGACAAAATCCTCGTCCACGTCGGCCCACTTGGTACCGGGGGCAATGCCGCCTTCGGGATAGCCCTCCGCCTCGTCATAGGTCCAGCCGCACACAGAGCACACATACTTTGCCATCATGCCGTCTCCTTTCAAATCAAATTCATTCATTCGTCCCACCGCGGACGGGTCTTGGATTTGAGTATAACACAAAGGTTTTGCGGTGTAAAGAAGAGACGTTCCTATTTTTCCAAATGCTTCCGCAGGTACTGCCCGGTGTAGGAATCCCTGCTGGCGGCCACCTCCTCGGGGGTGCCGCAGCAGACCAGACCGCCGCCCAGGTCCCCGCCCTCGGGGCCCAAATCGACGATATAGTCGGCGCTTTTGATGACGTCCATGTTGTGCTCGATGACAATGACGGTATTGCCGCCCTCCACAAACTTCTGCAGCACCTCGATAAGCTTGCTGACGTCGGCGGCGTGAAGGCCGGTGGTGGGCTCGTCCAGGATGTACACCGTCTTGCCGGTGCTCCGCTTGCTCAGCTCGGTGGCAAGCTTGACCCGCTGGGCCTCGCCGCCGGACAGGGTGGTGGCGGGCTGGCCGATTTTGATGTAGCCCAGCCCCACGTCGTACAGGGTCTGCAGGCGGCGGCGGATGGACTGGTGGTTTTCGAAAAAGCTCAGGCCCTCCTCCACCGTCATTTCCAGCACGTCGTAAATGCTTTTGCCCCTGTATTTGACCTCCAGGGTCTCCCGGTTGTACCGCCGGCCTTTGCAGACCTCGCAGGGGACAAAGACGTCGGGCAAAAAGTGCATCTCAATTTTGATGATGCCGTCCCCCTCGCAGGCCTCGCACCGGCCGCCGCGGACGTTAAAGGAGAAGCGCCCCACCTTGTACCCCCGCATTTTTGCGTCGTTGGTGGAGGCGAATACCTGGCGGATGTCGTTGAAGGTGCCGGTGTAGGTGGCGGGGTTGGACCGGGGGGTGCGCCCGATGGGGGACTGGTCGATGTTGATGACCTTGTCCAGGTACTCCATGCCGTCAATGGCCGTGTGCCTGCCCGCCTTCTCCCGGGAGCCACTGAGCTGGGCGTGAAGGCCCTTATATAAAATCTCGTTGACAAGGCTGCTTTTGCCCGACCCGGACACCCCGGTGACGGCAATAAAGGTCCCTAAGGGGAATTTGACGGTGATGTTTTTCAGGTTGTTTTCCTGGGCGCCCCGGACGGTGAGGAACCGGCCGCTGCCCTTTCGGCGCAGGTCCGGCAAAGGCACCCGCAGCCGGCCGCTGAGGTATTTGCCGGTGATGGAATCCCTGCTGGTCAGAATGCCCTTTACCGGCCCCGCGTAGACGATTTTGCCCCCGTGGATGCCGGCGCCCGGACCCACATCCACAATAAAATCGGCCTGCATCATGGTGTCGTCGTCGTGCTCCACCACGATGACGGTGTTGCCCAGGTCCCGCAGGCGCTTCAGGGTGGCAATCAGCCGGTCGTTGTCCCGCTGGTGCAGGCCGATGCTGGGCTCGTCCAAAATGTACAGCACCCCCATCAGGGAGGAGCCGATTTGGGTGGCCAGGCGGATGCGCTGGCTTTCGCCGCCGGACAGCGTCCCCGACGACCGGGCCAGGGTGAGGTAGTTGAGCCCCACGTTGACCAGAAAGCCCAGGCGCTCCTTAATCTCCTTGATGATCTGCCCCGCAATGAGCTCCTCCTGGTGGGTCAGCTTCAGGTTTTCCATAAATTCGTAGGCCCTGCTGATGGACAGGCGGCAGAACTGGGCAATATTGAGCCCCCCCACCGTCACGGCCAGCACGATTTTTTTCAGTCTGTCCCCGTGGCAGTCGGGGCATTCCACAAAGGTCATGTAATTGGAGATTTCCCAGCGGGCGTACTCGCTGTTTGTCTCCTTATAGCGGCGCTCCAGGTTGTTGACAATGCCCTCGAAGTCGGAGTAGTAGGTGCCGGAAACACCCCCGTGCTCCCGGCGCATAGCAAACTTTTCCCCCTTGGTGCCATACAGAAGGATGTCCAGCTTTTCCCGGGGGATGTCTTTGATGGGCACGTTAAGGGGGATGTCGTAGGCCTTGCTGAGGCCCTGGAAGTACATCCGGGTGACGCCGCCCTCCTCGTAGTTCCAGCCGGCGACGCGGATGGCGCCCTCCTCCAGGGTCAGGTTTTTGTTCTGAAGCAGCAGTTCCGGGTCCACCTGCTGCAGGCCCCCAAGGCCTGTGCAGCGCTCGCAGGCCCCCAGGGGGTTATTAAAGGAAAACATCCGGGGGGACAGCTCCTCAATGGAGACGTCGTGGTCGGGGCAGGAGTAGTTTTGGGAAAAGAGCATCTCCTCCCCGTCCACCACATCCACCACCGACAGGCCGCCGGACAGGGCGGAGGCAAGCTCCAGGCCGTCGGCCAGCCGGGAGCGGATCTCCTCCTTGATAACCAGGCGGTCCACCACCACCTCGATGGTGTGCTTTTTGTTTTTTTCCAGGGAGATGGTCTCGCTGAGATCGTACAGAATGCCGTCCACCCGCACCCGGACATAGCCGGACCGCCGGGCGGCGTCAAACTCCCGCTGGTGCTCCCCCTTGCGGCCCCGGACCACCGGCGCCAGAAGCTGGATGCGGGTGCCCTCGGGCAGCTCCATCACCTTGTCCACCACCTGGTCAATGGACTGCTGGCTGATCTCCCGGCCGCAGACCGGGCAGTGGGGAATGCCCACCCGGGCGTACAAAAGCCGCAGATAGTCGTAAATCTCGGTGACGGTGCCCACCGTGGACCGGGGGTTTTTGGAGGTGGTCTTTTGGTCGATGGAAATGGCCGGGGACAGTCCCTCGATGGAATCCACATCCGGCTTGTCCATCTGCCCCAAAAACTGCCGGGCGTAGGAGGACAGGCTTTCCACATACCGCCGCTGTCCGTCGGCGTAAATGGTGTCAAAGGCCAGGGAGGTCTTGCCCGACCCGGACAGCCCGGTAAAGACAATCAGCTGGTCCCTTGGCAGGGTCAGGTCCACGTTTTTCAGGTTGTTCTCCCGGGCGCCCTTGATGATGATCTGATTATTTCCCAACGCAGTTGTTCCTCCGTTTATTCCTTTTCTCCCCGCAGCTTGGCAATTTTATCCCGCAGGTAGGCGGCGTGCTCAAACTCCAGCAGCTTGGCGGCGTTGCGCATTTCGGCGTTCAGCTTGTGGATCAGGGCCTCCCGCTCCGCTTTGGTCATCCGCTTGCCGGTCTTTTTGTCAATGGATTCCCCGGTGGAGATCTCCAAAATCTCCCGGATGCTCTTTTGAATGGTGGTGGGGGTAATGCCGTGCTCCCGGTTATACTGCTGCTGGATGTCCCGGCGGCGGTAGGTCTCGCTGATGGCCCGCTCCATGGAGTCGGTGACCGAGTCGGCGTACATAATGACCTTGCCGTGGTCGTTGCGGGCGGCCCGGCCGATGGTCTGGACAAGGCTGGTCTCGCTGCGCAGAAAGCCCTCCTTGTCGGCGTCCAGAATGGCCACCAGGGACACCTCGGGAATGTCCAGCCCCTCCCGCAGGAGGTTGATGCCCACCAGCACGTCATAGTCCCCCTTGCGCAAATCCCGCAGCAGCTCCATGCGCTCGATGGTATCCACGTCGTGGTGCATATACCGCACCTGAATGCCCACCTTGTCCAGGTAGTCCGTCAGGTCCTCGGCCATCTTTTTGGTCAGGGTGGTTACCAGCACCCGCTCCTTTTTGTCGGTGCGCTGGTGGATCTCCCCGATAAGGTCGTCGATCTGCCCCTCCACCGGGCGGACCTCCACCTCGGGGTCCAACAGGCCCGTGGGGCGGATGACCTGCTCCACCACAGCGGCGCTGCGGGTGCGCTCGTACTCGCCGGGGGTGGCGGAGACATATACCACCTGGTTAATCTTCTTCGTAAACTCATCAAAGCTCAGGGGCCGGTTGTCCAAAGCCGAGGGCAGCCGAAAGCCGTAATCCACCAGGTTCAGCTTTCGGGAGCGGTCCCCCCCGTACATCCCCCGGGCCTGGGGCAGGGTGACGTGGGATTCGTCGATGAAAAAGAGGAAGTCCTTGGGGAAGTAGTCCAGCAGGGTGTAGGGTGTGCTGCCCGCGGGGCGCCCCGCCAGCACCCGGGAGTAGTTTTCGATGCCGGAGCAAAAGCCGATTTCCAGCAGCATCTCCATGTCGTAGTTCACCCGCTCGGCAATGCGCTGGGCCTCGATAAGCTTGCCCTGCTCCCGGAAGAATTTGACCCGCTGGTCGCATTCCCGGCGAATCTCGTCCACCGCCGTCAAAATGCGCTCCCGGGGGACGATGTAGTGGGAGGCGGGATAAATAGCCACGTGGCTGACCACGTTTTTAATCTCCCCGGTGACGGTGTTAATCTCGCTGAGGCGGTCGATTTCGTCGCCAAAAAACTCCACCCGCAAAGCGGTGTCTCCCGAATAGGCGGGAAACACCTCCACCGAATCCCCCCGGACCCGGAATTTGTTTCGGGTAAAGTTCATATCGTTGCGCTCGTACTGGATCTCCACCAGCTTTTTGATAAAGGCGTCCCGTTCCCGCTGCTGCCCCTTGCGCAGGGAGATGACCATGTTGCGGTAGTCGATGGGGTCGCCCAGGGTGTAGATGCAGGAGATGCTGGCCACAATGATGACGTCCCGGCGTTCGGACAAAGACGAGGTGGCCGAATGGCGCAGCTTTTCGATTTCGTCGTTGATGGAGCTGTCCTTTTCAATATAGGTATCCGTGGCGGCAATGTAGGCCTCCGGCTGGTAGTAGTCGTAATAGGACACAAAGTACTCCACCGCGTTTTCGGGAAAGAACTCCTTAAATTCGCTGCACAGCTGGGCCGCCAGGGTTTTGTTGTGGGCCAGAATCAGGGTGGGGCGGTTTACCCGCTGGATGATGTTGGCCATGGTGAAGGTCTTGCCCGAGCCGGTGACCCCCTTCAGGGTCTGCTCCCGGTTGCCGTCCCGGATGCTTTGCACCAGGGCGTCTATGGCCTCCGGCTGGTCGCCGGTGGGCTGAAAGGGTGAAACAAGCTTAAAACGGTCCTCCATCTGGTCCTCCAGTCAGTATTTGCGGTTTGCACGTTCATATGTTCTTTTGCGTCTGCTTCATTATACTTCATCCGGGGACGAAGCGCAAACATATTTTCGTTTTTTCTGTTTGTCAGAAAAAGGAGGCCCCATTCCTCCTTCTACTGTCCCCTTTTGGGCAGGTCCATGCCGGGGATTAGGGGGCTATTCCCCCTCCCCGCCCGGCAGAAAATCCGGGGACAGATACCCCGACTGGGCCATGGACACAAAGTCGTCCCCCGCGGCCACAAGGTGGTCCAGCAGGCGGATGGACAGGGGTGCCAGCAGCCGCCGCAGTTCCAGCGTGTTTTGGCGGTCGGCGGCGGAGGGCAGGGCAAAGCCCGTGGGGTGGTTATGGCCCAGCACAATGCAGGAGGCCTCGGTTTTGATAACGATTTCGGCAATTTTGCGGGTCGTCATGTGGACGGTGTCGGAGGTGCCCTCTCCGATGATGCCAAAGTACAGCTCCTTCATCCGGTTGTCAAAACAGAACAAAAAGGCGGTCTCCACCCTGCGGCCGATGCTGGCCGCCACCAGACGGCGGCCCAGAGCCTCCACGTAATCCTCCCTGGGCAGGGGCACCTGGGCTTTTTCCAGGTAGTACCGGCGGCAGACCTGGGGGATGAGGCTGAGGAGGGTGGCGGTGTTCTCCCCCACCCCCTTGACGGCCATAAGCTGCTGGGGCGTGGCGTCCAGAATGGCGGCCAAAGAGCCGAACTCCCTGACCAGGGTGTGGGCCAGCTGGTTGGTATCCCGCTGGGGCATCCCATAAAACAGCAGCAGCTCCACCACGTTGTGCAGTTCAAAATGGTCCAGCCCCTCGGCCTGAAAGCGTTTTTTAAGGCGTGCCCGATGGCCCTGGTGGTCGTGGTCCGGCATTCTCCGGCCCCCTTCCCCGTTTATTCCGTCAAAAGTTCTAGGAACCCGTGCTCCGCTGTGCTATACTCTTATGAGGGCTGCCGTCTGTACAGGGTAGAACCGCTCGGAAAAGAAGAAATACCTTCATAAGGGTTTGCCCTTATGAGGGCATCCGCTTATGCAGGGTAAAACCGTCCACTCGGCCCCATTGCTTCGACAGATTTTGTATCTGTTCAGTATACCATAAAATCC
>CALGIL010000381.1 GCA_937914895.1 uncultured Angelakisella sp. | reverse complement strand
CTGCCCTGCGGAAAGGTTCTGCCCCTCGGGGGTTTTGATGCCCTGCGGGCGGGGCATCAAAGCCGCCAAAGAGAGCCCTTCATGATGTCAAAACTTTAACAGATTTGTGGATAATGGCGAAAGTTGGCCCCCTTCCTCTTGCAACACCGCCAGTAATGGGGTAAAATAAAACCAGAACCAAAAGCGCAAACCGCGGCCCCTCATATCAACGTCTGAAAGGATGAGTAAACCATGTGCGCACTCAATAAACGAACCGTGGAAGATCTGGACGTAGCCGGCAAGCGGGTACTGGTCCGCGTGGACTTTAACGTACCGCTGAAGGACGGCGTCATCACCAGCGACAACCGCATTGTCGGGGCCCTGCCCACCATCCGGTATCTGATGGAACACGGCGGGAAGGTCATCCTCTGCTCCCACCTGGGCAAGCCGAAAAACGGCCCCGAGGAAAAGTTTTCTCTGGCCCCGGCGGCGGTGCGCCTTAGCCAGCTGCTGGGCAAGGAGGTCCGGTTTGCCGACGACCTCGAGGTGGTGGGCCCCAAGGCCAAGGCCGCGGTAGCGGCCATGAAGGACGGCGACGTCGTCCTGCTGCAAAACACCCGCTTCCGCAAGGAAGAGACCAAAAACGAGGACGCCTTCAGCCAGGACCTGGCCTCTTTGGCCGACGTCTTTGTGGATGACGCCTTCGGCTCCTGCCACCGGGCCCACTGCTCCACCGTGGGCGTCACCAAATATATCAAGGACTGCGCCGCGGGCTACCTGCTGCAAAAGGAAATCAACTACCTGGGCAACGCCGTGGAAAACCCGGTGCGCCCCTTTGTGGCCATCCTGGGCGGCGCCAAGGTCGCCGATAAGCTGGCCGTCATCGAAAATCTCCTTAACAAGGTGCACGTCCTTATCATCGGCGGCGGCATGGCCTACACCTTTTTAAAGGCCAAGGGGTACGAGGTGGGCCAGAGCCTGCTGGACGGCGAAAAGGTGGGCTACTGCCGCGATATGCTGGAAAAAGCCGAGCAAAAGGGCGTCAAGCTGCTTCTGCCCGTGGATGTGGTCATCACAAAGGCATTCCCCGACCCCATTGACGCCCCCATCGAAACCGCCGTGGTGGACGCCGATAAAATTCCGGCGGACCGCATGGGCATGGACATCGGCCCCAAGAGCTGCGAGCTGTTTGCCCAGGCGGTCAAATCCGCCAAAACCGTGGTCTGGAACGGCCCCATGGGCGTCTTTGAAAATCCCGTTTTGGCCCAGGGCACCATTGCCATGGCAAAGGCCCTGGCCGACGTGGACGGCACCACCGTCATCGGCGGCGGCGACTCGGCGGCGGCCGTCACCAATCTGGGCTTCGCCGACAAGATGAGCCACATCTCCACCGGGGGCGGCGCCTCCCTGGAGTACCT
>CALGIL010000380.1 GCA_937914895.1 uncultured Angelakisella sp. | reverse complement strand
AGTAAAAAAGACAACTTTGGCTAAAAGCAAGCCCCGCCCGCAAGGGCGCAAAAGCCCCCGGAGGGAAGCCCCTGCCCGTCAGGGCAAACGAAGAGTAAGCCACCAACCCACCATCCATGGGATCAACATAAAAACAGCCAGAAACTAAGAATGAGAAATAAACGGAGGAATCATCAATGGCGGACACGATGACAGGACTGAAGCGTACCGGCTACTGCGGCGAGACCACCCGGGAACAGTTGGGAAAGGAGGTTGTCGTCTGCGGATGGGTGCAGAAGATCCGGGATAAGGGCATGCTGGTGTTTGTGGACCTGCGGGACCGCACCGGCCTTGTGCAGCTGGCCTTTGACGACGCCACCGACGCCGCCCTGCGGGCCAAGGCGCAGACGGTGCGGGCGGAGTATGTGCTGATGGCCAAGGGCACCGTCCGGGCCCGGGAGTCCATCAATAAGGACCTGCCCAACGGCGACGTGGAGGTGTACGTGGACGACCTGCGGATTCTGGCCAAGGCCAACACCCCCCCCTTCGAGATTACCGATTCCACCAAGGTGGGTGAGGAGCTGCGCCTGAAGTACCGGTACCTGGACCTGCGCCGGGGCCGGATGCAGCGCAATCTTCTGCTGCGCCACCGCATTGTCAAGGCGGCCCGGGATTACTTTGACGGCCAGGGCTTTTTGGAGATTGAGACCCCCAACCTCATTCGCTCTACCCCCGAGGGGGCCCGGGACTACCTGGTGCCCAGCCGGGTGCATCCCGGCAGCTTTTACGCCCTGCCCCAATCCCCCCAGCTGTACAAGCAGCTTTTAATGCTGTCGGGCTACGACCGGTATATGCAGGTGGCCCGGTGCTACCGGGATGAGGACCTGCGGGCGGACCGCCAGCCGGAGTTTACCCAGATCGACCTGGAGATGTCCTTTGTGGACGAGGAGGACGTCCTGGGCGTCACCGAGGGCTTTATCCGGCACGTCTTTAAGGAGGTGCTGGACGTGGACGTCCAGCTGCCCCTGCGGCGGATGGAGTATAAGGACGCCATGGAGCGGTACGGCAGCGACAAGCCGGACACCCGGTTTGGGCTGGAGCTGTGCGACCTGACCGACCTTGTAAAGGACACCGAATTTCATGTGTTCCGGGATGCCGCCGCCGCGGGCGGATCGGTGCGGGGCATCAACGTCAAGGGCGCCGCCGCCCAGCTGAGCCGCAAGGACATGGACAAGCTGGCCGATTTTGTCAAAACCTATCGGGCCAAAGGCCTTGCCTTTACCCGCCTGACCCCGGAGGGGGAGTCCTCCTCCTATGAAAAGTATCTTTCCCCCGGGGAGGTGTCCGCCCTGCGGGAGCGCCTGGGCGCCCGCTCCGGCGACGTGCTGCTTTTGGTGGCCGACGGCAAAAACCAGGTGGTGTTTGACAGCCTGGGCGCCCTGCGGGGCGAGCTGGCCAAGCGTCTGGGCCTGATCCGGCCCGGCACCTTTGACCTTTTGTGGATCACCGAATTCCCCCTGCTGGAGTACGACGACGAAGAAAACCGGTATGTGGCCAAGCACCACCCCTTTACCAGCCCCATGCTGGAGGATTTGGATTTGCTGGAAAGCGACCCCGGCAATTGCCGCGCCCGGGCCTACGACATCATCCTAAACGGCACCGAGGCGGGCGGCGGTTCCATCCGCATCAACGACCCGGACCTGCAGCGGCGGATGTTTGCCGCCCTGGGCTTTACCCCGGAGCAGGCCCAGCAGCGGTTTGGATTTTTGCTGGACGCCTTCCAGTACGGCGCGCCGCCCCACGGGGGCCTGGCCCTGGGTCTGGACCGCCTGGTGATGCTTATGGCGGGGGAGGAATCCATCAAGGAGGTCATCGCCTTCCCCAAGGTGCAAAACGCCAGCGAGCTGATGACCGGCGCCCCCGGTCCGGTGGAGGAAAAGGACCTGCGAGAGCTGTCCATTCAGGTGAAGCTGCCCTAAATCTGATATACGCAAAAGGCGCATCCCACATGGGATGCGCCTTTTGCGTATCAAAAAGTTTTGCTGTTGTCCGCCATGGCCATGGCATAGGT
Source organism: uncultured Angelakisella sp. (assembly GCA_937914895.1). GTDB lineage: Bacteria > Bacillota > Clostridia > Oscillospirales > Ruminococcaceae > Angelakisella. The sequence goes on along the minus strand of CALGIL010000380.1, from coordinate 104 downwards.
CGGTTTTTGCTGGTACCTTTCCAGCAATGGAAAGGTACCAAAGATTGCCGGGAACCCCCCCGGCCCTCATGGATATGGTTTTTTGTTGTCCGTCCTGGCCGTAC
>CALGIL010000379.1 GCA_937914895.1 uncultured Angelakisella sp. | reverse complement strand
ATGGAATAAATCTGGGTGATCATGGCGACGCTCCTTTGTTTTTCCGTAAAAATCCCCCGGGATTTTCGCCCCGGGGGTCCGCTCCCCGGCGGGGGAGGCTTTGTCCCGTTTTCGCCTTTCGCTCCGGGCCGCTCCTCACCGGGGGATGTACTGCTCCAGAATGGACCGCACCTGGTCGCTGTTTTCGATCATCAGCAGGATGTAGTACCCGCCGCGGTAAAACACCTGGCCGTCCTCGGCCAGGTCGTAGGCCCCATAGACGTCAAACTTCTTAAAAAAGTCCATTCGCTGCAGCTTGATGTTCTGCAATGCCTCCCGGCACTCGTCCTCCCGGCCGGGGCGGGGCTGCAGGATGATGACGTCGGCAATGCCAAACCGCCCGTCGGTGTACTTGCCGTAGGCGCCCGAGTAAATGCCGCGGGGGACGTCAAAGGTCAGCTCCAGGTCCTCGGCGGTCACGTCCCGCAGGCCCAGCATGTCCACGTCAAAATAAATATCCACAAGGGCCTTGGACAGGTCGCCGCTGCCCTCCAGGGGGGCGTTTGCCATGGGCGCCTTGCTGTCGGGCAGCTCAAAGGCGGGATGAAAGCCCTGGAACACAAAGACAATGGTCACAATGAGAATGGCGGTCAGCAAAAAGACCCGCTGCACACATCCCACCTCCTTTCCCGGTGATTCTCTAACAATTATAGCCGATTGCCCATGGGTGTCAAGAAAACAAAGGGCGGCTGGAAGAAAGTTTAAACATTGTTTACGAAGGAGGGGGCTTTCCGGGCGTTTCGGGCGCGGGGGCCGCCCGGGGCCGCCGTCAAAGGCTTTTGGGCGAAAGGTTTTGCCCCGGGGCCATTTTCAAATGGACAAATCTGTGTTAAAATACATTGTTATAGGGCCTGTGCCCAATGATGAAGCGCCGGAGGTAGCCGCTGTGGACGCCATGATCGAATCCGTCAGGCAGTATTTTGGGGGCCTTTCCCCCAACGAGCTGACCCTGCATATTGCCACACCCATTGTGCTGGGCGTGATGTTTTTCCTCTATTACACCCTTTGGCGGCTGGATAGGCGCAGCCACACCACCGTCAAGTCGGTCACCCGGCTGCTGCGCAAAAACACCGCCCTGCGGGAGTGGAAGGTCCTTACGGACGTCCGCCTGTCCGACGAAAAGGGCGGCGGCTTTGCCGACCAGGCGGTGGTGGGCCCCTTTGGCGTCCTGCTGGTGCGGGACCTGCACCGCCAGGGCGGCTATTATGGGGATAAGGACACCGGGGAGTGGATTTTGTCCGACGCCGAGGAGGACAAGCCCGGCAAGTACCGCGTCCGCATCCCCAACCCCCTGCTGGAATGCCAGGGGGCGGCCGACGTCCTGCGCCGCCGCTTTATCGGGCAGGGCCTGGGCAAGACGGCCATCCATATTCTGGTGGTGACCACCCAGGCCAAGGCCCAGGTGTACATCCCCGGCGGGGACCCAAGAATCCTGACCAAAAAGCAGCTTGGAAGCCTCCTGCAGACCTCCCGCTTTACCGAGGACAGGGGCGTGGATGTGGAGCGGGTGGCAAAGGCGCTGGGGGACGCCGCGGCAAAATGACGCCCCGGGAGCAGACCCGGGCGGTGCGCGCTTTGGTGGAGGGGCCCGCCGCGGACCTGGGGGTCCGCCATCTGGGCTTCTGCCCCCTGGGGGACCTGTCCGGCCTGCTGCGCAGCAGGCGCCAGGGCGTTGCCCGGCAGCTGGCGGAGGCCGGCGGCTCGGCCATGGTGGTGCTGCTGCCCTATTACGCCGGGGATTTTCCGGAGCGCAACGTGGCCCGCTACGCCCTGGGGCAGGATTATCACCGGGTGGCCATGGAGATACTATCGAAGATTACGGCCCCTTTGCGGGCGGCCTGTGACGGCAGGGTGTTTCTGCCCTTTGTGGACAGCTCTCCCCTGCCGGAGGTGGAGCTGGCGGTGCGGGCGGGCCTGGGCTTTCGGGGCCGCCACGGCCAGCTGATTGCCCCCGGCCTTGGCAGCATGGCCTTTGTGTGCGAGGTAATGACCGACCTGCCCCTGGAGCCGGACCTGCCGGTATTGGAAAACGGCTGCGGCGGGTGCCGCCGGTGCCTGGCGGCCTGCCCCACCGGGGCCCTGACCGCGGAGGGGGTAAACACCGCCCTCTGCCGGTCCCACATCACCCAGAAGAAGGGGGAGCTGACCCCCTGGGAGGCCCGGCAGGTGGCCCTGGGGGGCTTTGCGTGGGGGTGCGACCTGTGCACCGACGCCTGCCCCTATAACCGGGGGCCGGAGCCCACTCCCATCGGCCCTTTTCGGGAGGACCTGACCCCGGTGCTGACCCGGGAGAACCTGGACGGGCTGCTGCCCGGCAAAAGCTATGCCTGGCGCGGCAGGGACGTGCTGCTGCGCAACTTAACGATCATTGGCGAGGAGAGGGACAGGGTTGGAGATACTGCGTCGGGAACAATATCCGGAATATGAGGCCTTTGTCAGCGGCAGCCCCCGGGGAGACTTTACCCAGTCCGCCCTGTGGCGGAAGGTCAAGGACAACTGGCGGTGGGAGGCGGTAGTCTCCCGGGACGGCGACGGCGCCATTGCGGGGGCCTGCGGGGTGCTTATCCAAAAGGTGCCCCTGTTTGGCGTCTCGCTGTTATATGCCCCCCGGGGGCCGGTCTGCGACCTCCACGACCGGGCGGTGCTGGCCGACCTTAAGGCGGGGGTGGACCAGCTGGCCAAAACCTACAAGGCGTACAGCTTTAAAATGGACCCGGACGTGCCCGCCGACGACCGGGACTTTTTGGACATGATGGCGGACATGGGCTTTGTGCGGTCCTGGGGCCCCGACGGCTTCGAGGGCATCCAGGCGCGGTTTAACCACCGCCTGCCCCTGGCGGGCAAGTCCCGGGAGCAGATTATGGCGGAGTTCCACCAAAAGACCCGGTACAACATCCGCCTGGCCCAGCGCCGGGGGGTGGAAATTAAGGTCCGGGACAAAGCCCACCTGGACGAATTTATGCCCATTTACCAGGTGACCGGGGAGCGGGACGGATTTTCGGTGCGGCCCCGGGGTTATTTTGAAAAAATGCTGGACGCCCTGGGGGACCACGCCCGCCTGTATATCGGGTATTACGAAGGCAGGCCGGTGTGCGGGGCGGTGGCGGTCAACTACGCCGGCAAATGCAACTACGTCTACGGCGCGTCGGACAACGAGCACCGCAACGTCATGCCCAATTACCTGATGCAGTGGGAGATGATCTGCTGGGCCGTGGAGACCGGCTGCACCGTCTACGACTTTCAGGGGGTCAGCGGGGACTTTGACAACCCCGACAACCACATGTACGGCCTCAACCGCTTCAAGCGGGGCTTCGGCGGCGGCGTGGCGGAGCTGGCCGGGGAGTTTGACTGCCATTACCGGCCCTTTATGGCAAAGCTTGTGGGCCTTAGCATTACGGCCAGTACAAAGCTGCGGCAGCTCAGGCGCAGGCTGCGCAGCCGGGGATAGCGGGGACGCAGGAGGAGGAACAGGGCAAGGGGGGAGCATCATGGCGGCAACACCGCTGCGCGAAGCCTTGGAGACCATTTTGGAGGAGGACCGGGCCCGGTTTTATATGCCCGGGCACAAGGGGCGTCTGCCCTTTCCCCTGGAGGACGCCGCCCCCTACGACATCACCGAAATAGAGGGTGCCGACAGCCTGTACCAGTGCGACGGGCCCATCCGCCGCATGGAGGAGCGCTTTGCCGCCGCGGTGGGCGCGGGGGACACCCTGCTGTCCGCCGGGGGCAGCACCCTGTGCATTCAGACCATGCTGTTTTTGGCGCGGCGGCTGGGGCGGACCATCATTGCCGCCCGGGGCATCCACCGGGCCGCCGTGGCCGCCATGGGCCTGCTGGGCATGGACCCCGTGTGGGTCCCCCTGGAGCAGCCCGACGGGGAAGCGGGCATCCCCGGGGTGGCCCTGCCCCCGTCGGCCCGGCGGGTGGCGGAGGCCCTGGCGCGTCACCCCGACGCGGCGGCGGTGTACATCACCAGCCCCGACTATTACGGCCAGATGCCCGACGTGGCCGCCATTGCCGAGGTGTGCCACCGCAGCGGCAAGCTGCTGCTGGTGGACAACGCCCACGGCGCCCACCTGGGCAGCTTTCGGGTGGCTTTGCACCCCATGGCCCTGGGGGCGGACCTCTGCTGCGATTCCCTCCACAAGACGCTGCCCAGCCTTACCGGGGCGGCGCTGCTGCATCTGGCGTCCCCCGCCCTGTACGGGGACGCCAAGTATGCCATGTCCCTCTTCGGCTCCACCAGCCCCAGCTATCTGATCATGCTGTCGGCCGAAACGGCCCTGGAGGACCTGGAGACAAAAGACGACCGCTGGCTGCTGCTGTCGGCCCGGGTGGACGCCATGCGGGAGATGGCCGAATCCCTGGGGTACTGCCTGACCCGGACCTGGATGCGGGACCCGGCGCGCCTTAGCCTGGGCTTTCAGCCCCTGGGGTACACGGGGGAATCCTTTGGCGCCTTTGCCCGCACCGCGGGGGTGGAGCCGGAGTATGTATCCAGCCGGGCCGCCGTCTTTTTGCTGTCCCCCCTAAACACCCCCCGGGACCTGGACCGGCTGGAGCGGATGGTGGAATGGGCGGGCCGGGGCCGTCCCCGGCAGGCGGTGCCCCCCCTGGAGGAGCCGCCCCTGCCCCGCCAGGCCATATCCCTGAGTGAGGCCATGAGCCGCCCGGCGGTATTTCTGCCTGTGGAGCGGGCCGGGGGCCGCGTGGCCGCCCGCCTGGTCAGCACCTGCCCGCCGGGGACGCCCCTGCTGGTGCCCGGCGAGGAAATCACAGCCAGAGAAGTGAAATTCTTGCAAAGCGGTGGAATCGACAGCGTTTCTGTGATAAAATAAAAGGGACCCAAAGGGGTCGCACCCTTCATTCGACAGGGCGCGGACGGCAAAGGGCCGGCTGCGCCAAATGGCATAAAGGAGGCGTTCCAAAGGTGAAACTTATATTGGCCATCGTGTCCAACGACGACAGCGCAGACGTGTCCTCCAAACTGACAAAGGCAAAGTACTCGGTCACCCGGCTGGCCACCACCGGCGGGTTCCTCATGTCCGGCAACACCACCCTGCTGGTGGGCTGCGATGACGAGCTGGTGGACGGCGCCATCCAGATTATTGCGGAAAACAGCCGCAAGCGCACCAAAATGGTGCCCTCCACCGCGTCCTTTAACGCCGGGATGTACGCCGGTATGCCGGTGCAGGTGGCCGTGGGCGGCGCCACCATCTTTGTGATGAACGTCGAACGGTTCGAAAAGGTCTGATGGCGGACCCGCATCGCGCGGCGCCCCTGGTGCCGCTGCCCCCCGTCCTGGCCGCCATGGTCCGGGACGGAAGGCTTGCCCACAGCCTGAATATAGAGGGGGAACCCGGCCTGGGCCGGAAGACCCTGGCGGTCAACCTGGCCGCCGCGGTCCTCTGCACCGGGCCGGCGGACGTCCCCTGCGGGGAATGTGTGCCCTGCCGAAAGACGCTGGCAGGGGTCCATCCGGATGTGACTGTGGTGGATGGACTGGCCGACCCCGAGGCCTATAAAATGAAGCCCTTGCGTGAGACCCTTTCCGCCGCATGGCTGCAGCCGTCGGAGGGAAAGGCCAAGGTGTTTGTGCTGGCGGATATGCAGAAGATGGAGCGGGATGCCCAAAACATCCTGCTGAAGATCATCGAGGAGCCGCCGGAGAACACCTGCTTTATTCTCACCTGCGACAACCGCCACCGGCTGCTGCCCACCATTCTGTCCCGGGTGGTGACGGTGCCCCTGCGCCCCCTGGGGCGGGAGGAATATCTTAGGCGGCTGTCCGCCCTTGTGCCCGGCCGCAGCCCGGACGAGTACGGGGAGACCTGGCGCCTGACGGGGGGCAGCCCCGGCCAGGGTGCCCAAATTTTAACCGACCCCGCCGCCGCGGCGCGGTGGCAGGAGGCAAAAAAGGCGGTGGCCGCCCTGGCCCGGGGGGATGCCTACGGCGCTATTGCGGCCATTACGCCCTACGAAAAAAACCGCGCGGAGTACGCCGCCTTTTTGGAGACGGCGTCGGCCCTGGCGGCCAACCGGGCCCTTTGGGCGGAGCTGGGGCTGACCCCGGCTTTATCGGCGGCCCTGGGGCTTCATTTGCGGGACATTGTCCGGCGCAGCGGAGAAAACGCCTATCTCCCCCTGACCTCCGCCCTTTTCGGCGGCTGGCACGGCCTGCACCGGGAATAACCTGGAAGAGAAGAGCGGCCCTTTTGGGGGCCGCCATGGAGGATTTATGGCAGAGATTATTGGAGTTCGCTTTAAAGAAGTGGGAAAGATTTATTACTTCGACCCCGACGGCGTCACCGCCAAAAACGGCGACCAGGTCATTGTGGAGACCTCCCGGGGGGTGGAGTGCGGCATTGTGGCCATTGCCAACCGGCAGGTGGACGACGACAGCGTCATAAAGCCCCTGAAAAAGGTGGTCCGCCTGGCCAGTGCCGAGGACAAGGCCAAAATGGCGGATAACCGGGCCAAGGAAAAGCGGGCCTACAAGGTGGCCCTGGAAAAAATTGCCGCCAACAAGCTGGATATGAAGCTGGTGGACGTGGAATACACCTTTGACAACAGCAAAATTCTGTTTTACTTTACCGCCGACGGCCGGGTGGACTTTCGGGAGCTGGTCAAGGATTTGGCGTCGGTCTTTCGCACCCGCATCGAGCTGCGGCAGATCGGCGTCCGGGACGAGGCCAAAATGCTGGGGGGCCTTGGCATCTGCGGCAAGCCCTTCTGCTGCGCCACCTTTTTGGGGGAGTTCCAGCCCGTGTCCATCAAAATGGCCAAGGAGCAGGGGCTGTCCCTGAATCCCACCAAAATCTCGGGCACCTGCGGGCGGCTGATGTGCTGCCTGAAGTACGAGCAGGAGGCGTATGAGGACCTGCTGCGCACCACCCCCCGGGTGGGCGCCCAGGTGCAGGCCCCCGACGGCCGGGGCCGGGTCACCGAGGTCAGCCTTCTCACCGGCAACCTGAAGGTGCACCTGGAGGATTCCCCCGACGGGGCCTATGTGGTGGTCAACAAGCGGGACGTCAAGGTGCTGCGGGACGCCCTGCCCAAGGGCGGCCGGGGCGACCGTCCGCCCAGGCGCCAGGAGCCCGAAAGCCCCGGGGCGCAGCCGGCCGAAAAAGCGTAAAAAAGGTTGCATTTTGCGTTTTTTGTGCTAGAATGTCCTTGACATATTCTTGGGAGGTGTATTCTGAATGCCATACGTAATTACCGATGCCTGCATCAGCTGCGGCAGCTGTGAGGGTGAGTGCCCCGTGTCCGCCATTTCCGCCGGGGACACCCAGTACGTCATCGACCCCGATACCTGCATCGACTGCGGCGCCTGCGCCGCCATCTGCCCCACCGAGGCCATCCACGAGGGCTGAGCTCCGGGGCAAACAGACCGAAAAGCGGGAAAGCGCTCCTTTGACGGGGCGCTTTTTTGTATGCCCAAACCCCCCCCTGAATGTATATTTCCAGGGGGGGTTCTGAGGGGAGAGGGGAGAGGGCAGAGGGCAGAAGGGCAGGGCCGCCGCCCCGGTTTTCCCCTCTGCCCTCTCCTATTTCCCCCCTAAACGCCCTTCATGGTCAAAGAGATGCGCTTTCGGTTCATATCCACCTCCAGCACCTTTACCCGGACCACATCCCCCACCTTGACCACCTGGCTGGGGTGTTTGACAAAGGTGTCGGCCAGCTGGGAGATGTGCACCAGGCCGTCCTCGTGGACGCCGATGTCCACAAAGGCGCCAAAGTCCAGCACGTTGCGCACCGTCCCGGACAGGACCATCCCGGGCCTCAGGTCCTTAAGGTCCATGACGTCGGACCGCAGCAGGGGCGGGGGCAGCGCATCCCGGGGGTCCCGGCCGGGCTTTAACAGCTCGTCCAGGATGTCCCGGATGGTGGGCACCCCCACGCCGGTCTGCTCCGCCAGCCGC
>CALGIL010000378.1 GCA_937914895.1 uncultured Angelakisella sp. | reverse complement strand
GCGCGGACGGTCTCCTCGTCCACGGCGGCGCCGCCCAAAAACCGGGACCCCATGCGCAGGGCGCCATAGGGGATCATCAAAAACAGCACCGCCCCAAGGCCCACCGAAAACAGCCCCCAGGGGCCGCCGTCGGCCAGCATGGACACCCCGCCCCAGGTGACCGCGTAGGCAAGGGCGCTGCCCGGCCGCCCAAAGGCGGAAAAGATGCCCGCCAGCAGGCCGCCCAGGCCGTAGGCGGTGACATACAGGGTAAATTCCCCGGTGGAAAAGCCGATGACAAAGCCGCAGACTACCCCGGTCAGGGTAGCCGCCCGCTCGCCGCCGGCGTGGGCGGTAAACAGCACCGCCACCGAGGCGGCAATCCGCCCCAGGGACACGCCCCCGGCCGCGACGGCATCCAGCCCCAGCAGCAGCAGCGCCGCCAGCAGCACCAGAAAGGTATAGTCCAGCTTATCCCGGCATCTCCCCCCCCGCTGGAGGAGGGCCATGCCCCGGTCCACAAAGGCGGCGGAGGCCCCGGCCATGACCACCTGGGTGCTCCACAGCACCACATCGTAAATCAGGGGGCTTTTATACAAAAAGGGGACCACCCCGGTGACAAATACCAGCACGGCCGCGGCGGCGGGGGGCAGCCATCCCCGGTGCTTCTCCCAGCGCCCCGGCCCCACCACCCAGCGGGCCACCGTCACCAGCAGGGCGGCGGCCACAAGGGGGTATCCCCCGGTTATGCCGCCCCCGATGAGGTAGCCCGCCACCACACCCAAGGTTGCGGGCAGGGTAAAGCGGAAGGGCACCGACGCCAGCAGCGCCACCCCAAAGGGGGCCTGTCCGCCGATGATGCGCGCCAGCGCCACCACAAAGCCCCCGGTGCCATACAGGACGCACAGCATGGCATAGCTGCGGGAGCGCAGCAGCTGCGAAAGCTTGTCCAAAGGTCCCAGGCCGGTCATTTCCGTGGATCGGTTCATGTTATCACCCGTCATTCTTTTTTTCGTCCTCCTTGTCTGCGGAGATACGAACCCATTTTACAGGAACAGACGGGGCTATTTTGTCACCTTAGGCCGAGGCGGGAAAAAAAGCGAGGGGCTTCCCCTCATTTACTCCCCTGTCAGGATCTGTTTTTAGCCAGGGTTATCCTTTTTTACTCTTTGGGGTGTGGCTCCAAGACCTCTTTGCCTTCCGGGCGGGGATTCCTGTCGGGGGATTTTGATGTCCTGCGGGTGGGGCTTTTGGATTTATCAAGGGTATGCTTTTCTATCCTACGGGACATGGTGCCAAAGTCTCCTACGCCTCCGGCGGGGGCCCTATGGATATGGTTTTTCTGTTGTCCGCCCCGGCTGTACCAGGGGGTGCCTTTTGTTTGTTACTTTCCAGCAATGGAAAGGTACCAAAGATTGCCGGGGGACCCTGCGGGGTGCTTCTTTTTATTGCCATGCTTTGTAAC
>CALGIL010000377.1 GCA_937914895.1 uncultured Angelakisella sp. | reverse complement strand
CCGGGAGGTGCTGCCCCTGTATGACGCGGCGGCGGGCATTCGCACCGTCGCCTGCCGCCTGATGGAGACCGAGGCCCAGGCCAGCGTCCGCCTGCGCCTGGAGCAGGAGCGGATTTTGGAGCTTATCAAATCCGCCAACCGGGGGGCGGAGGGCCAGGCCGCGCGGTTTTTAAGCACCGGGGACCGTGACCCCCGGCCTGCCAGCATTGCCAAGGCATAAAAGCCCCGCTTTTCCCTTTGGTTTTGGGCGGTTTGTCCGAAGATGAATGGTAGAGGCGGACAAAATGCCGCGACCCTACAAGCAGGAGGCGTTTTCATGAACATCAGCAATACGTACAGCAGCAAAGCCAGCAGCAGCAAGGGCTTTTCCGGCATTGCGTCCGGCATGGACACCGACAGCATGGTGGAGGCCATGCTGGCAGGCACCCAGGCAAAAATCGACAAGCAGCAGGGCCTTAAACAGCAGGCCCTTTGGAAGCAGGAGCTGTATCGGGAGATCATCACCCAGATAAACGCCTTCCAAAGTAAGTTTTTCTCCACCACCTCCGGCACCAACCTGCTGTCCCGCAGCTTTTATAACCTTATGAGCGCCACCTCCGCCACCTCGGCCTTTAAAGTAAGCGCCACCAGCTCCGCGCCGGCGGGCGCCACCAAAATCAAGGTGGAGCGGCTGGCCACCAACACAAAGCTTACCTCCGGCAGCGCCGTCAGCGGCAAGCTGGCCGGCAATGTGGACGCCGCCGCCCTTAAAGCCCTGGTGGACGGCGAGCTTGCCGCCAGCCGTAACCTGGTGCTGACGGTGGACGGCAGGGACGTCACCGTGGACCTGGGGGATGTCTTTGTGCAGGACGGCGCTTTTACCGCTTATTCCGACGCCCAAAAGGCGGATTTGATCAAAGATAAAATCAACGCCCAGCTGGCCGCCGACGGCGTCACCACCGCCTCGGCATCGGTCCGGGACGGGGTGCTTACCCTGACCAGCACCGACGCCGAAAAGGCGGTCAAGGTATCCGCCGACTCCGACGCGGCGGCCCTGAAGGCCCTGGGCCTTTCGGCGGGAAAAGTCACTTCGGGCTCCGGCACGGTGCTCACCCTTTCCTCCACCATGAGCCTGAAAAGCACCTTTGACCTGGACGTCACCCTGGATGATTCCAAAAAGACCCTGCGGCTGGAGATGCGCCGGTTTGTCACCGAATCCGGCGGCATCGACCTGGACGGCTTTCGCCAGGCCCTCCAGGACGAGGCGGACCGCACCCATGGCGCCGGACAGATTGCCGTCGCCCTAAACGGAAACAGCCTGGAGCTTGGGGTGGCCCCGGGGCGCAAGGTGCTGGTGGGCGGCTCCCAGGAGGCCCTGAAGGCCGCGGGCTTTAAAAACGGCCAGAGCAACAAAATCGGCATAGATCGGAAGAGCGTCGTGTAGGGAAAGAGTGTAGATCTCGGT
>CALGIL010000376.1 GCA_937914895.1 uncultured Angelakisella sp. | reverse complement strand
GGACAGGATTTTTTGCAGGCTTGTCCTGGAAGAAGCGCCGGGCACCGTGCGCGTAAACTTTCAAGAGGGACAGGATTTTTTGCAGGCTTGCCCCCGGGAGAAGCGCCGGGCACCGTGTATGTAGACCTTTAAGGCGATAAATTAGCTGCCTTGGAAGAAGCGGCGGCCCCGGTGGGGGCCGGGCGTTTGGGGCGGCGGGGGACATCACAGCGACAGCAAAGAGGAGGACATCTGCCCCATGGAGCAAATCCGGTGGATTTTTATAGACGTGGGGGACACCCTCATGGATGAGGGCCCCGCGCAGCAAAAGCGCATCCGGGACCTCATCGCCCGGGAGGCGAGCCTTGGCCGCGTCCGCACCTATGACGAGATCTGCGGCGCCATTCTCCAATGCGCCCGGGAGTACGAAAGCTACCTCTTCGGGGGCGCCCTGCGCCGCCTTGGCATCCCCTACGACCTCCCCTTTGACAAGGAGCTGGAAAAGCCCTTTCCCGGCGGGGCGGAGGTGCTGCGGACCCTGAGGGAGCGGGGCTACCGCATCGCCGTCCTGGCCAACCAGCCCCTGGGCACCCGGCAGCGGATGGAGCGCTATGGGTTTCTGCCTTACCTGGACCAGGTTTTCGGCTCCGCCGAGGTGGGCCTGAGCAAGCCGGACCCGGCCTTTTACCGCTATGCCCTGGAACAGACCGGCGCCGACCCCGCCCGGTCGGTGATGGTGGGCGACCGTCTGGACAACGACGTATGGCCCGCCAGACAGTGCGGCATGAGGGCCATCCGCGTCCGCCAGGGCTTTGCCGCCGTCCAGGAGGCCCGCACCCCGGACCACCGGCCGGACGCCGCGGTGGACAACCTGTACGGACTGCTGAACATTCTGCCACAGATTGGGAAAGAAGGAGCTTTGTGAAAGAACGCACCGCCGAAATCCTCTGCGTGGGCACCGAGCTGCTCATGGGCAACACCGTCAACACCAACGCCGCCTTTTTGGGGCGGGAGCTGGCCCTGCTGGGCCTGAACCTCTACCACCAGACGGTGGTGGGGGATAACCCCGCCCGGCTGCGGGAGGCCCTTATGCTGGCCCTTTCCCGGGCCGACGTGGTCATTGCCACCGGGGGCCTGGGGCCCACCTACGACGACCTGACCAAGGAGACCATTGCCGACTGCTTCGGCCTGCCCCTGGAGCTCCATGAGGAAAGCCTGCGGGCCATCCGGGAGCGCTTTGAGCGCATGGGCCGGACCTGCACCATGAACAACAATAAGCAGGCCCTGCTGCCCAAGGGCTGCACCGTGCTGCCCAACCCCAACGGCACCGCCCCCGGCTGTGCCATCTATGGCCAGGGGGAGCTGGCGGGCAAGCTGGCCGTCATGCTGCCGGGCCCGCCCCGGGAGATGCAGCCCATGTTTACGGACCATGTGGCGCCGTTGCTGCGCCGGGAGAGCGAGACCCGCCTTGTCTCCCGGTGCCTCTACTTTTTCGGCATTGGGGAATCGGCCCTGGAGCAGCGCCTCCACGACCTGATGGCAAACGGACAAAACCCCACCGTGGCCCCCTACTGCAAAACCGGCGAGGTGATGCTGCGGGTGACCGCCCGGGTGGGGGAGGGCCAGGATGAGGAGGCCCTGCTGGGGCCCACCCTGGACGCCATCCGGGACCAGGTGGGGGAGTACCTGTACGGCGTGGATGTGGACAGCCTGGAACACGCCCTGGTGGCGGCGCTGGGGGAGCGGGGCCTGACCGTGGCCGCCGCCGAAAGCATCACTGGGGGCCTTGTGGCCAAGCGCATCACCGACATCCCCGGCAGCTCCGGGGTGTTCCACTGCGGTGTCGTCTCTTATTCCAACGACCAAAAGCAGGCGCTGCTGGGGGTGTCCCCCGACACCCTGGGGGAATACTCCGCCGTGTCGGCCCAGACCGCCCGGGAGATGGCCGCCGGCATCCGCCGGGTGTCCGGTGCGGACATTGGGGTGGCCACCACCGGCAACGCCGGCCCCGACGCCAGCGAAGGCAAACCCGTGGGTCTTGTCTACGCGGCGGTGGACAGCCCCTGGCACAGCCGGGTGCTGG
>CALGIL010000375.1 GCA_937914895.1 uncultured Angelakisella sp. | reverse complement strand
GATGGTAGCCTCGTTGGCGTCGTCGAGAGTAACCTTGGGGCCGCCGGCCAGGGCGCCGTCCAGCAGCTTTTTGCCGTTAAAGTTGGTGCCCGCGGAAACACGGTTGATCTCGGAGCGCAGGGAGTTCATTTCCTCCTGCAGAGCTTCGCGGTCCACGGCGTCTTCCATGGTGCCGTTGGCGGCTTTGCCGGCCAGCTCCACCATACGGTTGAGCATGTCATGCACTTCGGTCAGGGCGCCCTCAGCGGTCTGAATCAGGCTGATGCCGTCCTGGCTGTTGGCGGAAGCGGTCTCCAGACCACGGATCTGCGCTTTCATCTTTTCGGAGATGGCAAGCCCGGACGCGTCGTCGCCCGCACGGTTGATGCGGAAGCCGGAAGCCAGCTTTTCCAGGGATTTGCCAACCTGGCTGTTGTTCATGCCCAGCTGACGGTTGGCGTTGACTGCCATAACGTTTGTTCTTACGACCATACCCATTACAAATACCTCCATGTAATTTTATTGCGCCCCGGCGTCCGTGCCGGGGTTTGCGACTTTGGCCCCACCGCCCTTTCAAGCGGCCGTCTCGTCCGAGCCGTGAGACCTTGGGAAAGCCCAAAAGTGCTTTCAACAACCATGTTCGTACCGCAGGGCAAAAACCAAAGCAAATTTCGACTTTTTTCTTTCCTCCCCGGGGCGGCCCCGGGCGGCCGCCCCTTGACTTTTACAATGTGAAAGGTTATACTTAATATTATGAAAGAAGGTGGGGCCATGGCCCTGGAGATCATCCCCGACTGGATGGCAAATTTAGACGACGAGGACATGGCCTTCATCCGGCGGTTTGTGCTGGCGTCGGGGTCCCTGAAGGAGGTGGCGGGGCAGTACGGCGTCACCTATCCCACCGTCCGGCTGCGCCTGGACCGGCTAATCCAAAAGATCCGGATGAACGAGGAGGCCGCCAGCGAGCCTTATATCGCCCTGATCAAGCGCCTGGCCGTGGACGAAAAGCTGGATTTTGCCACCGCCAAGGTGCTGATTCACGAATACAAACGCCTGAAGGAGGAGCCCTGATGTTCCCTGTTCGCAATATCATCGCCCTGGCCGTCACCCTGGCCGTACTGGGCGCGGCCCAGTACTTTCTGTCCGGAATGAACAGCCGCTGGCCGGGGCTGATTTTGCCCGGCTGCTCCTTTGCCCTGTCCCTAATCTGGATTTTGAATGTGGCGGCTACGGAGGATCTGGCCGCCGCCATTCTGACTATGGTGTTCACCTTCGTCCTTGCCAGCATCCCTACCCTGCTACTTTTGGCCGTCTACGGGGCGGTCCGCCGGCGGATGGGCCGACGCCGGGAGCTGGACCGGATGAACATTGAGGATCTGGGCTGACCCACATAAAAACCCCCTCCGCCGCAGTATGCGGCGGAGGGGGTTTTTCATCACGTTGCCTCCAAAATCTCGCGCTGGGCCTTTTTGGTCAGCTTTTGGAACACCAGGCGGTAGGCGTCGTCCAGCATCCGCCGAAGCTCGTCGTCGGGCACGGCCCCGTCCAGGTATACCGCGTTCCAGTTGCGCTTATCGCAATAAAAACCCGGGATGACATCCTCATAAGTCTTTCGGAGGATTTCGGCCATGGCGGGCTCGCACTTGAGGTTGATGAGGGTGCGGCCCCCATAGGCGGCGTGCGGTTTGCCGGGGGTGCATACCGCCGCAAACATCTTGCCGCCCACGCGGTAGCGGTCCCAGCCCCACTCCTCCTTATAGTCCTTTTCGGCGCCGGGTTTGTCCAGCAGATAGACGTCCAACCAAGGGTACCTGTTCATCACGGCAGCTCCTCTCCCTTATCCATTATGCGTTCGATAGGCGGCAGGGCCTTTTCCAGGGCAAGAATGGCCCCGGCGTCGGCCAGCCCCTGGGCAAAGGCGGTGGCGCTGCCCGCCGCTACGCCGATGCTCAGGGCTCCGGCGGGATCTTTTCCCGCTGCCAGCCCCGCCAAAAAACCCGCCAGCATGGCGTCCCCCGCCCCGGCGGAATTGACCACCCGCCCCTGGGGCGCAGGGGCCCGAAGCACCGTGCCATCCTCCCCC
>CALGIL010000374.1 GCA_937914895.1 uncultured Angelakisella sp. | reverse complement strand
GTGATGGGCCGGGGGGTGATGGTCAAATAGCCGTCTACAACGTTACGGTTGTAGACGGCTATTTGACCATCAACCCCCGGCCCATCACCGTAAAGGCGGTGGATCAGACCAAGGTCTACGGCGACGAGGACCCCGATTTGACCTACACCATCACCGCGGGGTCCCTGGCCGCAGGCGACCAGGCGTCCGACATCTTCACCCTGGAGCGTGAATACGGCGAAGTGCCCGGCGGCTATGGGATTTGGGTCATCGGCAAGGAGGAAAACACCAACTACGACCTTACCCCCACCGACGGCACCCTGACCATCACCAAGCGCAAGCTGATCATTACAACGGGCTCCAGCAGCATGTCCGGCAGCAGCCATACCACGCTGACCAATCCCAAGTGGGATTATGCTGCCGACAGCAGCCGCCCGGTGGAAGAAAAGTTCGGCGACAGCCTTACGGTCAATGTCACCGGTGTCCAGCGCGGCATTGGGTCCAGCGCTAACACCGCTAATGTGACAGGCACCCTGGGTGAATTCGGATTCGTGGGTGAAGGCGAAGAGAGAGTGCCCTTCACGGACTGCTACGATGTTCAAATCATCCCCGGCACCCTTCGGGTATACAAGGAGGAGCGGGAGCGCGAGCCCCGTCCCCGCCCGGACGTGGTCATCGATGATAATCCCACCCCGCTGGCCCCCGGCGGCATCATCATTCTTGACGGGCAGGTGCCCCTGGGCGCCCTGCCAAAAACCGGCAGCGAGTTTGGAAAAACCGTGGGCAAAGCCGGTATTCTGGCCCTGCTGCTGGGCGGAGTGCTCAGAGGTTTTGGCCGCAAAAAGCGGGAGGACGACGAGGAGTAATCCCCGGCCCCCGGCACACCCCCGGTAAAGCATAATCCTCTCATTCCGTAAAAAGGGCGGACAGCGAAAGCTGTCCGCCCTTCAGCTTGGCGCAAAAGGCCTCCGCTGCGCTTTGGCCTTTTGCGCCAAGCCGCGCAAACGGGCATATTGTCCGTTTTGCTGCCTGCGGGCGGGCGATCCGGCGCACTCTGTGCGCCTCGGCGCGAAAGTGGGGGCTCGCCGCCCCCCTTTCACACTTTTCCCCCGGTGCTTTATCTCAGGGCACCGCTTTTTTAACAGCCTGGGGCGGACAGCGAAAGCTGTCCGCCCTTTTCCTATGCCTATATACCGGGGGCGGGGAAGAGGCAGGGGGTGGCGCCATAAATATCCTCCGTCTATGACGGGCCAACCCGGTTTATGCCTATGAGAGATGACAAAAACCGGAGTGCCATTTGCATATTTTATACGAAACTGGAAGAACTATATTTACTTTTTTGGATGGATGTGGTAAAAAGAAAGCAACAGAGGACCACCTAGCGAACAAGTGTACTGTCGAACCATACAATAATTTGACGAGCAGGAATACGCCGGGGATATGCCCGCTAACCGCCGTACAAGGGCCAAGGCCCGTCCTATAAGACAAAACGAAAGGAGCAGACGGATGAAAATTACCAAGGTGGAAATTATGCAGGTCGATATCCGCGACCCGCGGAGCGCCAATTGGAGGCCGGTGGTCTGCCGCATCCACACCGACGAGGGGATTTACGGCGACGGAGAAGCGGCTCTGGCCTACGGCAATGCCTCCACCGCAGCCTTTGGCATGGTCAAAGATCTTTCCGCCCTTATCATCGGCATGGACCCCCTGGAAAACGAGATTATCTGGGAT